>NZ_JBHYMS010000022.1:0-102996 GCF_042743185.1 Inquilinus sp. NPDC058860
GCCGCCTCAACCGCGCCTCATGAACCGCCGTGTACGGAACCGTACGCACGGTGGTGTGGGAGGAGGGCCGCCGTAAGGCGCCCTCCTACCCGATTGCGGCGGCCGGCGGCGCGGCGAGGGCGTGGTCGCGACCAGGGTCGGGATCACCGCAGCCGGCTTGACCGGTCCGGCCGGGGCGGGGACCGCCACGGTTGTCGCCACCGTCGGGATCACCGCCGGCTTGGTCGGCTCGATGGCGGTGACGCCGGCGAAGCGGCGGCCGTAGTCGCTGATCCGCACGCCGTTGTCGTCGGCCGGGTCATAGGCACCGGCGGTGGCGAGGAAGCGCTCGGTCCCGTCCGGCCCGCCCAGATGCATCATGGCGCGCAGCCCGTCCCAGGTGATCGGCACCCCGGCGACATAGCCGCCGATCCGCCGGTCCAGGCCGCGCTGGGCGATCTCGCGGTCGAGATGGGCGAGATGCAGCCGGAAGGCCGCGATCTGCGCCGCCGGCGTGTCCAGGAAGTCGCCGATCGACCGGACCCCGGGATAGCCCGGGATGTGGAAGGTGCCGCGCCAGCGGTTGCGGGTGTCCTCCGCCGTCAGCGTCTCGCCCGGGTCGTAGATGCCGGCGATCGCCGCCGCCGATTCGCCGAGCTGGAACAGCCCGGCATAGCCGCCCTTGTTCATCTGCAGCGGATCGCGGCTGCTCTCGGCCGCGGCCAGCAGGTCGGCGAAGGCGTGGTCGCTGGAATGCGGGATCTCGGCCTGAATGTCCGGGCCGAGCGGGATCGCGGGGCCGAGCGGCGGGACCGAGACGGCCAGATCCGGCGCCGGGGGATTCTTCGCCGGCGCGGCCGTCATCAGCAGGCTGCCGGCGACGATGGCCAGCACGGCGTTGCGTCGCGATGAAGTCATCCGATCGCCGCTCTGGTGAGTCCGCGGCCCGCACTGTGCCGGCCGAAGCCAAGCGAGGCAAGCATAGTTTGCCGGGTGGGACGGCGTGACTCAGATGCTCAGCGTCCGCCCGGACTCACCACCTTGACGAAGCGCACCGGCCCGCCCTCCGCCCGATAGGCATAGGGGCGGTCGCTGGCCAGGCGCAGCGCGTGGCCGGCGGGGGCGGCGAGGGCGGCGCCGTCGACCTCCAGCACCAGCGTGCCCTCCAGCACTCGGATCAACTCGACCGTCCCGGCCGGGTCCGGGCTGGCGTCGTAACGGGCGCCGGCTTCGAGCGTCCAGTCCCACAGCTCGGCCCGGCCGCCGGAGGCGAGCAGCCGGGCGCTGCCGGCCTCGGACTGCCACATCGGCACGAATTCCTCGGGCGGGATCGCCCGCGCCGAAGCCGCGGCCTCGCCGGCCACCAGTTCGCCGAAACCGACGCCGAGCGCCGCCGCGATCTCCGCCAGCGTGGCGATGCTCGGGTTGGTCTCGGCCTTCTCGATCAGCGCCAGCATGCGGGGCGACACGCCGCTGCGCTCGGCCAGCGCCGCCTGGCTCAGGCCACGCCCTTGGCGCTCCTGCCGAAGCCGCAGGGCGATCCGCTGCAGCACCTCCTGCGACGATGTCACCCGTGTCCTCTCCATCCGCATCTTGTTGCCGATCGAGATGTAATATATTGCAGTACGCGTGGCGACGGATTTCGGGGATGCGGCGATGACCTTCCAGCCTTTCGAGCTCGAGCAGTGGCAGTCGGAGTGGGAGCACACGGTCGAATACAACCTCGCCGACAGCTCGGTGCGCTGCGCCGCGGTGCGCGAGGTGCTGGGGCCGGACGCGGTCGACCGGCTGCTCGACCAGGTGCTGTTCTATCCGCAGGTCAACGGCACCGAGGCGCTGCGGGCGCGGATCGCCGGGCTCTATGAGGGTGCCGCGGCCGGCCAGGTGCTGGTCACGGCCGGGGCGTCCGAGGCGAACCAGATCCTGTGCCAGACGCTGCTGTCGCCGGGCGACGAGATCGTGGTGATGGAGCCGGGCTATCGCCAGGTCTGGGGCATCGCCCGTAACCTCGGCTGCACGGTGAGGAGCTTCCCGCTGCTGCCCGACCAGGGCTGGCGGCCGGATCTCGACGCGCTCGAGGCCGTGGTCGGCCCGCGCACCCGGATGATCGCTATCGTCAACCCGAACAACCCGACCGGCAGCATCCTGACGGCGGCGGAGGCGGCGCGGGTCACCGCCATCGCCGCCAAGGCCGGCGCCTGGCTGCATGTCGACGAGGTCTATCGCGGTACCGAGCGGCTGGCCGACACCGAAACGCCGAGCTTCTGGGGCGGGTATGAGCGGACGATGGTGGTCGGCAGCCTGTCCAAGGCCTATGGCCTGGCTGGGCTACGAATCGGCTGGCTGGTGGGCCCGAAGGACCTGGTCGAGGCGGCGTGGCGCCGGCACGAATATGTCGTCATCGCCACCGCCGGCCCGTCGATGCTGCTGGCCGAGCTGGCGCTGGAGCCGGCGACCCGCGCCCGGCTGGTGGCCCGGCAGCGCGAGCTGTCGCGCCGCGGCTGGGAAGGGCTGGAGCGCTGGATCGGCGCGAATTCCGACCTGGTCTCGGCGGTGCCGCCCGCGGCCACGGCGCTGGGCTTCGTCCGGGTCCACCTCGACCTGTCCTCCGTTGCGGTCGCCGACGCGATCCGGCGCAAGGCGTCGGTGCTAGTGGCGCCAGGCGTGTATCTCGGCGCCGAGCATCACCTCCGCATCACCCATGGCTACGAGCACGCGCCGGCCGCGCTGGACCGCATCGCCACGGTGCTGCGAGAGTTGAAGGCGGGCTGACGTACAGATTGCGATCCGCCGCCGCAACGCTATCCTCACGAGGATTGACTTTGGAATTATCTCGGGCGCGATTACCGACGAAACGAGACAGGCATCGATGCTGTCGGACGAATATCTGGAAAAGATTTTCCACGAGACGCTGAAGCGTGAGCACAGCCAGGAGGACGATGCCGTCAAGACGATAGGCACGCCGCTGACCGTTCTCGGTCTGTGCGTCACCACAGTTGGTATCCTTAAGGATCAGTATGGCGATGTGAGCTACGACTGGTACTCAGCCCTATTCGCTTTGATCATCCTGGTGTTGTTTTATTGTGTTGTCAGATCTGTGATTTATATTTTTAAGGCGATCAGGCCAAGGGCCTATGATTACCTGCCGGCAGAGACGGAGATCATCGAGTACGCGCAAGGGGAGGAATATCACCTGCAGCATGTCGAGGGCATGGATGAAACAGAGGCCAAGGCCTTCATGGAGCGTCACCTCAGAGAGCTCTATGTGAGGCGCATGGCAGACGCTGCGATGAAAAACAGGAAAATCAATGCGTTGCGACTGAACAGCCGGACCCAAGCCTTGACATGGGCGTTGTGGTCACTGATTTGTTCCGCTGTTCTCGTGCTCGGCTTCATCGTATATTCGGCTGTCATCAACGGGATCGCATGACGATGGGCAAGCTCAATCGAAATGCTGGTGGTGATTACGAGATCACCGTGAAGCCAGGCAGGTTGGAAGGCCCCATGACGCCGGGAACCGCCGGTGGAGCGTCTGCGAGGCCTCGCCGGATCGCTCCGCCCGAGAACCAGCACATCATCATCGGCGCGCGGCTACCCTGGGTGAATGAGCGGAAGATCAAGGGCGTCCGCATCCCGAAAGGTTGACCAGGCATGTCCGACAAGAAGCCGTCCCCACCTCCGCCTCCGGCTGTTCAACCCGCGCGAACGGAGCCGCCGCCGAACCAGCAGATTGTCAAAGGCGACGACAGGAAGCCGACTAAGCGTCTTTGACGCACGCGGATGCGCGATATCGGCCATGACCGCGTTGCCGGTTCGGCCTCGGCCCGGGATGTGTTAAGTCATCGCTGACTGATCTCTTTCCGAGGGCAAGGCGATGCCGGCGACGGTGTTCATCGATGGCGAGGCTGGAACGACGGGGCTGCAGATCCGCGACCGTCTGGCCCGTCGTGCCGATGTCGAGATCGTCAGCCTGGCCGACAACGAGCGCAAGGACCCGGCGGCGCGCCGGCGGCTGCTGAATTCGGTCGACGCCGCGATCCTGTGCCTGCCCGACGACGCCGCGCGCGAGGCGGTGGCGATGGTCGAGAACCCGGATGTGCGGGTGATCGACGCCTCGACCGCCTATCGCACGGCGGAGGGCTGGACCTATGGCTTCCCCGAGCTGGCGCCCGGCCAGGCCGAGGCGGTGGCGAAGTCCAAGCGCATCTCCAACCCCGGCTGCTACCCGACCGGCGGCATCGCCCTGCTGCGGCCGCTGATCGACCGTGGCTTGGTGCCGGCGGACTACCCGGTCACGGTCAACGCCGTCAGCGGCTACACCGGCGGCGGCAAGAGCCTGATCGCCCGCTACGAGGCCGAGCAGAAAGGCCCGCCCTTCTACCTCTACGGGCTGAAGCTGGCGCACAAGCACGTGCCGGAGCTGCAGCGCTGGTCCGGCCTCGCCCAGGCGCCGATCTTCGTGCCCTCGGTCGGGCAATTCGCCCAGGGCATGCTGGTGTCGCTGCCGCTGCCGCTGTGGTCGCTGCCGAAACAGCCCTCGGCCGCCGAGCTGCATGCGGCGCTGGCGGAGCACTATGAGGGCCAGGCCTTCGTCTCCGTCGCACCGCTGGCCGACAGCGAGGCGGCGGCGGAGTTGGAGCCCGAGGCGCTGAACGGCACCAACCAGCTGCGGCTGTTCGTCTTCAGCAATGCCAGGGAGCGGCAGGCGCTGCTGGTGGCGCAGCTGGACAATCTCGGCAAGGGCGCGTCGGGCGCCGCGGTGCAGAACATGAACCTGGCGCTGGGGCTGGCTCCGACCGCCGGGCTGCTGCCGGCGCGGTCGCAGGCGGCCTGAGCGCCGCCATGTCGACGCCGGGCGCGGTGATCCTGCCCTATCGCAACAAGCAGCCGCGGATCGCGCCGGACGCCTTCATAGCGCCGGGCGCGGTGGTGATCGGCGATGTCGAGATCGGGCCGGGCACCAGCGTCTGGTTCGGCTGCGTCATCCGCGGTGACATGCAGCCGATCCGCATCGGCGCCCGCACCAACATCCAGGACGGCACGGTGATCCATGTCGCCGCGGCCGACGGCCCGACCCATATCGGCGACGACGTCACCATCGGCCATATGGCGCTGATCCATGCCTGCACGCTGGAAGACCGCAGCTTCGTCGGCATGAAGGCCTGCGTCATGGACCGGGCGGTGGTGGAGAGCCGTGCCATGGTCGCGGCCGGCGCGCTGCTGACCCCCGGCAAGCGCGTGCCCGGTGGCCAGCTCTGGGCCGGCGGCCCGGCCCGCTTCGTCCGCGCCCTGACCGACGAGGAGCACGAGCACCACCGCAAGCTGGCCGAGGGCTATGTCGCGCTCGGGGTCGAATACCGCGCCAATGTGGTGCTGGACGCCGGATCGGCGCTTTAGTCTTTGAGGGTCGCCAGGCTGGCCTTGTAGGCCAGCACGCGCTGCCGCAGCTTGCGCGGGCGCGGCATCATCCAGCGCTTGTGCAGCCACAGCCACTGCTCGGGGCGGGCGCGGACCCAGCCTTCGACCACCTCGTTCAGCGCGATCGTCGCCGCCTCGATATCGGCCTTGCGGTCGCCGCTGCGCGGCATCGCCAGCGGCGGCTCGAACACCGCGCGGTAGCGGGCGCCGACCAGGCGCTCGATCCTGACCGGGATCACGGCGCAGCCGAGGTGGTAGGCCATGGACACGGCGCCGGGCGAGGTCATGGCGTCATGGCCCATGAAGGGCACCTTCAGCCCGCCATTGTAGCGCTGGTCGACCATCATCCCGAGCACGCCGCCGGCCCGCAGCACCGACAGTGCGCGCTTGGCGTCCGACCCCTCCATCCGCTTCTCCAGCATGATGGTGCCGACCGAGCTGCGGATGCGGTGCAGGAGCCGGCCGACCAGAGGGTTCTTCGGCGGCCGGGCGATGGCGGTGAAGGGCACGCCGTGATTGGCGGCGACCGCAGCCCCGACCTCCCAATTGCCGAAATGGCCGATCGCCATCACCACGCCGCGGCCGCCGTCGCGGGCGGCCAGGAAATGCTCGATGCCCTCGACCTGGATGCGCCGGGGCCGCCGGGCCTCGCTGCGGCGCAGCCGGCCGAGATGCGGGAATTCCGCGATCACGCGGCCGAGATTGTCCCACATCCCGCGGATCACGCCCTCGCGCTCGGCGGCCGACAGCTCCGGCATCACCAGGCGCAGATTGGCGTCGGCCCGGCGCGAGGCGCCGAGGCGCGGGCCGAGGGTGCGCCCGACCCAGCCGCCGAGGCCGGAGGCGAGGTCGAGCGGCAGCGCCCGCATCAGCCCATAGAGCGCGTAGAGGGGCAGCGCCTGCGTGACCGTGATGAGGTGGCGGCGGCCGTGGCGCCGATAGTGCTTCCGGAAGCGTCGGATGCGCGCCGACCAGCCCGGTCGGGCCGATTCCGGAGAATCAATGGTACGCGTAATGGGATGCCTCGGTTCTGCTGGGACCCGGTTCTCGAGCGGTCCGCGGCGGCGTTCGTTGGAACCTACTCGTGGCATGAACGTATGTCCGGCGCCAGATGTTTCGCGTTTCCGGATATTTCTCTCAAAATCGGGGAGGTCGTGCCTGCGGTCTTGCGCCGGACCGGCGAAGCGCCATATGACGGCGGCCCAGCCCGAAAGGAGAGGCCCGTGAAGAAGCCCGTGCCCCAGGCCGGGCCGAAGCGGCGCGATCCGCATGCGCTGATCGCCCGCCGGCTCGGCCACAAGATCGTCCCGTCCGGCAAGGTCTACAGCCGCAAGGACAAGCACCGAAGCCCCCGCCGCCCGGACGGGGGCTTCGCCATTTTTGCCCTTGGGGTATCCTGACCGGGCCATAGAGGAGGCGGCCATGGGCCTTACCGATAGCCGCGGTGTTCCGGTCTCGACCACGAGCCGCGCCGCGCTCGACCGCTACGAGGCGGCCCTCGACCGGCTGCACAGCTATTTCCGCGACCCGCTGGTGGAGATCGAGGCGGCGCTGGCGGAGGATCCGGGCTTCGTCATGGGACATTGCCTGCGCGGCACGCTGATGGCGCTGGCCACGGAGAGGGCGGCGGAGGCGCCGCTGCGGCAGAGCGTCGAGGCGGCGGAAGCGCTGGCGGCCGGAGCCAACGAGCGCGAGCGCGGCCATGTCGCGGCGCTGCGGGCCTGGCTGGACGGCGATTTCGCCGGGGCGGTCGACGCCTGGGGCCGGGTGGCGGAGGTGTGGCCGCGCGACGGGCTGGCGCTGCAGGCCGCCCATCTCGGCGACTTCTATCTCGGCCACACGCCGCTGCTGCGCGACCGCATCGCCCGGGCGCTGCCGGGCTGGGACGAAGCGGTGCCCGGCTATGGCTACGTCCTCGGCATGCACGCCTTCGGCCTCGAGGAGACCGGCGACTACCGCGCCGCCGAGGCGACCGGCCGCCGCGCCGTGGCGCTGCAGCCGCGCGACCCCTGGGCGATCCACGCCGTCGCCCATGTCATGGAGATGCAGGGCCGGCTGCCGGAGGGCATCGGCTGGCTGACCGGCCGCACCGGCGACTGGGCGCCGGACAACATGTTCGCCTTCCACAACTGGTGGCACCTCGCCCTCTACCATCTCGACCTCGGCGAGACCGGGACGGTGCTGCGGCTCTACGACGAGGCGATCCGGCCGCAGCCCTCGCCGCTGGCGCTGGAGACGCTGGACGCCACGGCGCTCTTGTGGCGCCTCCATCTCCGCGGCGTCGACGGAGGCGCCCGCTGGGCCGAGCTCGCCGACAGCTGGGCGCCGATGGCCGAGGACGGCTACTACGCCTTCAACGACATGCACGCGATGATGGCCTTCGTCGCCACCGGCCGCGATGCCGATGCCGACCGGCTGCTGGCGGCCCAGGTCCGCAGCGCGGCGGCCGGCGGCACCAACGCGGCGATGACGGCCGAGGTCGGGCTGCCGGTGTGCCGTGCGCTGCGCGCCTTCGGTACCGGCGACTACGGGACGGCGGTCGAGCTGCTGACGCAGGTGCGGGCGGTGGCCCACCGCTTCGGCGGCAGCCACGCCCAGCGCGACGTGCTGACCCTGACACTGGTGGAGGCGGCGCTGCGCGGCGGGCAGGCGGATGTGGCCCGGGCGCTGGCGGCGGAACGCACCGAGGCCAAGCCCGGCAGCCCCTTCAACTGGCGCCTGACCGCCCGCGCCTCGCGCCTGTCCGGCGACGAGGCGGGGGCGGTGGCGGCGGAGACGAGGGCCAGGGCCTGAAGACCGCGCGGCCCGTTCCGAAGATCAGCCCTCCCGGAACGGCTTCAGCCGCAGCTTGGTCTGGTGCTGCGGGGCGGAGGTGCCGTCGGGGGCGATGCCGCGATAGTAGCCCTTCTGCCACCTCGCCTCGTTGGCTTCGGTGCCGGGCACCGCGAGGTCGGCCAGGAAATCGGCGCGGCCCTGGTGGAAGGCCCAGTAGCGGGCCTCCAGCGCCGGATCGTCGGCCAGCGGACGGAATTCCGGCTCCACCGCCTCGACCCCGTCGCGTGCCAGGGGGAAGAACAGGCAGAAGGGCTCGCCGGCCGCGAACTCGACCAAGTGGTTCGGCCGGGTGAAGCACCAGTTCATGGTGAAGCCGTAGGGTGACCAGTCGGTCTCGACCACGCCCGTCAGTGGCGCAATGCCGTCCTTCGGCGCGTTGGTCGGGCCGGAGACCCAGAGGTTGCAGCCCGGCTCGGTGCGCAGCAGCAGCGGCACGTGGAAGGTCAGGATGCCGCTGCCGAAATGGCCGACCGCCGGGGCAGGGGCGTCGCCCTCCGCCTCGACCCGAACCGACTCCGGCGCCGTGCCGCCGTCCCACCAGGCCCGGATCGTGCCCGGGCACAGGATCTCCCAGCCATGCGCGTTGGCGATGTTGAGCGGCAGGCAGCGATAGGCGAAGCCCTCCGGCGTCGCCGACATCCAGTCGCGCGTGGCCGGGGCCGGGCGGATCTCCGGATGCGCCCCGCCGATGGTGTAGGCGATCAGCTTCATGGCGAGGATGGTAACGGCGACCGGCCGCGCGGACGACCCTGTTGGTGGCGTCCCATTTGTCCGACTAAGATCCTTGCCGAATCAAATCCGGGAGGAATCATGCGCCTGCTTGCCGCCGCCGCTTTGCTGCTCGCCTTGCCCGTCGCCGCGACCGCTGCGGATCGCGCCGACACGCTCGACGCCGTGACCAAGGCCGGGGTGCTGAAGGTCTGCACCACAGGCGACTACAAGCCCTTCACCTATCTCGATCCTGCCAAGGGCGAGTACGAGGGCATCGACATCGACATGGCCCGCGACCTGGCCGCGGCGCTCGGGGTGAAGGCGGAGTTCGTCAAGACCAGCTGGAAGACGCTGATGGCGGATTTCACCGGCGGCGCCTGCGACATGGCGATGGGCGGCATCAGCGTGACCTTGCAGCGCCAGAAGCAGGCCTTCTTCAGCATCCCGATCGATGTCGACGGCAAGACGCCGATCACCCGCTGCGAGAATGTCGACAAGTTCCAGACGGTGGAACAGATCGACCAGCCCGGCGTCACGGTGATCGAGCCGCCGGGGGGCACCAACGAGGCCTTCGTGCGCGAGCGGGTCAAGTCGGCGAAGGTCACCATCTTCCCGGACAACACCAAGATCTTCGACGAGATCCTGGCCGGCCGGGCCGATGTGATGATCACCGACGCCAGCGAGACCCGGCTGCAGCAGAAGCTGCGCCCCGGCCTGTGCGCCGTGCATCCCGACCAGCCCTTCACCTTCGCCGAGAAGGCCTATCTGCTGCCGCGCGGCGACGTGGTGTTCAAGGCCTTCGTCGACCAATGGCTGCATCTGCGCCTGCATGACGGCAGCCACGCCAAGTTCAGCGCGGTTTGGATGGGGTAGGGCGAAAAGGCGGCGGCCCCGGGCCGCCGCGCCGACCGGCTACTGGCCGCGCAGGCGGGTCATGGTCTTGATCGGGCCGCGGGGATTGCCGGACATCTCGGCGATCTTGCGGTCCTGGGCCTCGATGAAGGCCCGCACGGGGGCGTCGCCGTCCAGCCCGTCGGCCTCGGCGCGCGGAACCTTGCGGTTCGAGCTCAGCGTGCCGTCCTGGTAGACGATGTTGAACAGCACGAAGGCGCTGTCATTGGATTGCTTCTTGCTCCGGGCCATGTGGGCACTCCGGTGACGGTTCGGGTCAGGACGGGTCGGTCTCGCCATCCTGCGGCGGCATGTCGCCGTCCTGGGGTGCGTCGCCCTCCTGGGAGGCCTTGCGGCGGGCGGCCTCTTCCTCGCGCTTCTGCAGCTTCTCCTGCTTCTTCTGTTCCTTGGCGCGGTTACGCTCGCTGCGCTGCTGATTGTAGTTCGGCTTGAACGGCATGACGGCCTCCTCTGGCGCGACGCTTCCGCATCGTCGATCTGTCATAAGAAAAGGAGCGCCCGACGGCGCGGGCGCTCCTGATCCGCTCCGCAATCGAAGGCTCAGACTTCCTTCAGATTCTCCGCCGAGGTCTTGCCGCGCTTCGGATCGCGCTGCTCCTCGTAGGAGATCTTCTGGCCTTCGTTCAGGCCGCGCAGACCGGCGCGCTCGACGGCGGAGATGTGGACGAAGACGTCCGAGCCGCCGTTCTCCGGCTGAATGAAGCCGAAGCCTTTGGTGCTGTTGAACCACTTAACGGTGCCGATCGGCATCGCTTTTCCTCCAGTTGAGGGGGTGGCGCCGCGCGGAACTGCGCGACGCATCAAACGGGAAGGGGAAAGGCGAGGGATCCGCGGCCGCGAGGGCATAGCAGGCCGGCCGTCCAAACCAGAATGACCCCCCAAACATGGGGGAATACGGGTGGAATGGCAAGGTCGACGCGGAATCAGACCGGATATGCCGGGTCCGCACAGCCGGATCCGGGGTCAGAACGGCGATCCGGACGCGGCCATCGCCATCAGTCTTTCGGCCTCGCCGGGCACGCCTTCGGCCAGGCGGGCGGCGGCGACGAAAGGCAGCCAGGCGAAGACCAGGTCCCGGCTCTCGCCCGCGGCTGCGATGTAGGTCTCGACATAGGCGACGGCCAGCTCCGGCGCCACCGGCCGGATCAGCACGTAGGAGCGGCAGACATCGGCCGCCGGATCGCCGGCGCAGGCGTCCAGCCAGTCGACCACCACCTCCTGCCCCGGCGGCCCCAGGATATTCCAGGGATGAAAGTCGCCGTGGCAGAGGCGGTCGCCCTCCGGCAGCTCGGCCAGGTCGTCCAGCAGCCGGCGCCGCAATGCTTCATCCGGGATCGGCGCCCGGCCGATATTGACCGCCAGCCTGGCTTTCATGCTGCCGAGATGCGTCCCCGGATGGCCATGGATCTCGATCTGAAGCCGGGCCATGCGCTCCAGGCAGGCCGAAACCCGGTCGGGCCGGCAGCGGATGGCATCGGCGAGGGACGGCCCCCCGGCCCGGGTCATGGCGATCCCCCAGCGGCCGTCGATCTGCCCGACGGCCCGGGCCGAGGGCGCGGGCAGCCCGAGCGCCTCGATCAGCGCCAGGATCGACGCCTCGCGGAACGCCGCCCGCTTCGGCGCGGTCGCCGTCGTCCGGTACAGCTTGACCACCAGGTCGCCGGCATCGAAGACCTCGGCCTCCTTGCCCGATCCGAGCAGCGGTCCGAGGGGCAGGTCCATGGCTACATCCGGCGCAGGGCGACGGCGTCGACCGAATGGTCGGCGGCCTTGTGCAGCACCAGCCGGGCGCGCTGCCGCGTCGGCAGGATGTTCTCGCGGAGGTTCACCCCGTTGATCCGGTCCCAGATCTCGCGGGCGACGCGGCGGGCTTCCGCCTCCGGCAAGTCGCGCTGGTGATGGAAATGGGAGGAGGGGTCCCGGAACGCGGTGCGCTGCAGCAGCAGGCGGCGCTCGACGAACCAGCGGGCGATGTCCTCCTCCTCGGCATCGACATAGACCGAGAAGTCGAAGAAATCGGAGGTGACGACCGAGGCCCCGGCCGGGGCCTGCAGCACGTTCAGCCCCTCGAAGATCAGGATGTCCGGCCGGCGGATCACCTGCTTCTCGCCGGGCAGGATGTCGTAGGCGAGGTGGGAATAGACCGGCGCCTCGACCTCCGGCCGGCCGGACTTCACCGCGGCCAGGAAGCCGATCATCCGGCGCAGGTCGTAGCTCTCGGGGAAGCCTTTGCGCCGCATCAGCCCGCGCTCCTCCAGCACCGATTTCGGCCACAGGAAGCCGTCGGTGGTCACCAGCTCGACCCGCGGATGGTCGGGCCAGCGCGACAGCAGCAGGCGCAGCAGCCGCGCGAAGGTGCTCTTGCCGACGGCGACGCTGCCGGCGACCCCGATGATGTAGGGCGGCGGCGGGCCGGGCCGGCCGAGGAAGGCGTCCTGCACCCCGTCGAGCCTGCGGGCGGCGGCGACGTGCAGGTTCAGCAGGCGCGACAGCGGCAGCAGGATGTCGGCGACATCGGCCTGCGACATCGGCTCGTTCAGCCCGCGCAGCTCGGCCAGCTCGGTCTCGGACAGCGCCATCGGCGTCGAGGCCCGGAGCGCCGCCCATTCCGCTCGGGTGAAGCGGTCATAGGCCTGGGGCCGGGCGGCGAACAGGTCGGGCACGGGCCGGGCAGGGGAGGGATCGGGCATCGCAGGCTCGCCGCTGGAGGACGGGTCAGGGTCCGACGATCCGTGGGTCCGAGGCAAGGCCTGCCATCCCTCTTGCGCTGCGCCTCGGCCCGCGCTACACCCGGCCTCGCATCCAGAGCTGGGCTGACGCCCACGCCAACCTGCCTCCCGGGCAAGGTGGTGGCCTCTCGCAAGAGGGGCGATGCGGCCGGACCGGCAACCAAACGGGTCGAACGCCGCGCGTCAGCCCTCCTCGCAACCGCGAAGGAGGGTTTTTCATGTCCGCATCCGCTTCCGCCGCGATCCCGCTCGCCGGCCCCGGCGACACGGTCGAGCGGCTCGACGAGCACCCCTGTCCCGGCCCGCGCGACCCGCACCGGCGCGAGATCCTCTACGCCGTGGTGCATCGCGGCGCCGGGCTGTGGACCCATCTCTACCGCGTCGTCCTCGCCGCCGCGTCCCGGCCGGAGATCCATCTCGACCGGGTGCTGGAGGGCGATCGCCTGGCCGATCTGCGCCAAGCCTATGGCCGAGTGGCTGACCTGGCGGCGTGAGATGCTGAGTAGGTTGGGTTCGCTGGGCGAACCCAACATCGTGCAGCCGGACCAGTGTCGGGTTCGCTGTCGCGAACCCAACCTACGTCGTGGCGTGCGTTCACGTCGCCCGCACGTAGCGCCCGGGCGCGTCCTCGATCGGGGTCAGCTCGCGGTCCCCAGGGTGCCGGGCCGGGACCTGGCCGCCGGCATGGCGGGAGATCCATTTCTGCCATTCCGGCCACCAGGAGCCTTCGACCTGCTTCGCTCCCTTGAGCCAGGAGTCGGGGCTCGCCGGGGTCCGGGTGTTGACCCAGTGGCAGTACTTCTTCGCCGCCGGCGGGTTGACCACTCCGGCGATGTGGCCCGAGGCGCTGAGGCAGAAGCGCACCGGGCCGCCGAACAGCTGGGTCGCGGCATAGGTCGAGGCCCAGGGCGCGATGTGGTCGTCGCGGGTCGATAGCATGAAGCTGGGCGTCCTGATCGTGGTCAGGTCGATCGGCACGCCGGCGAGCGCTATGCCGCCCGGCTGCGCCAGCCGGTTCTCCTGATACATGTTGCGCAGATAGAAGCTGTGCATCGCGGCCGGCATCCGGGTCGCGTCGCTGTTCCAGTACAGGAGGTCGAAGGGGAAGGGGTCCTTGCCCAGGAGGTAGTTGTTGACGACGAAGGACCAGATCAGGTCGTTGGCGCGCAGCAGGTTGAAGGTCGTCGCCATGGCCGAGCCTTCGAGATAGCCCTTGCCGGACATCTTCGCCTCGATCGTCCGCAACTGCTCCTCGTCGACGAAGATGCCGAGCTCGCCCGGATCGGTGAAGTCGGTCAGCGTGGTCAGATAGGTCGCGCTCTTGACCCGATCCTCTTCGCCCTTGGCCGTCATCCAGGCCAGAGTACAGGCCAGAAGCGTGCCGCCCAGGCAGTAGCCGACGACATTGACCTCGCGCTCGCCGGTCGCCTGCTCGATCGCGCCGATCGCCGCCAGCGACCCCTCCAGCATGTAGTCGGCGAAGCTCTTGCCGGCCAGGCGCCCGTCCGGATTGACCCAGGAGACCACGAAGACGGTGTGGCCCTGTTCCACCGCCCAGCGGATCAGGCTGTTCTGCGGCTTCAGGTCGAGGATGTAGAACTTGTTGATCCAGGGCGGGATGATCAGCAGCGGCCGCCGCGCCACCGTCTCGGTGGCCGGGTCGTACTGGATCAGCTGCATCAGCTCGGTCTCGAACACCACCTTGCCGGGGGTGACTGCGATGTTGCGGCCGATCTCGAAGGCGGTGCGGTCGGTCATGCTGACGGCCAGCCGGCCTTGGCCGCGCTCCAGGTCGGCCAGCATGTTCTCGAGGCCCTTGACCAGGTTCTCGCCGCGCGATTCCAGCGTGCTGCGCAGCACTTCGGGGTTGGTGGCGACGAAGTTGGATGGCGCCATCGCGTCGATGAACTGGCGGGTGTAGAAGTCGACCTTCTTCGCCGTCTTGGCATCCAGCCCCTCGACCTGGCGGACCGAGCCCTGCAGCCAGCGCGCGGTCAGCAGGTAGGACTGCTTGATGAAATCGAACACCGCGACCTCGCTCCAGGCCGGGTCCTTGAAGCGCTTGTCGCCCTTCTCCGCCGTCACCACCGGCTCCGCCTCCTGGCCCAAGAGACGCTGGGCGGTGCGGCTCCACAGCGTGGCATAGTCCTGCCACAGCGACATCTGGGCCTGCACCAGCCGGGTCGGGTCGGCCATCAGCCGCGAGGTCATGGCCAGGAAGGCCGAGCCGATGTTGAGCGGATCCAGCTCCGGCGCCTCGGCGCGGCCCTGCTTCTCCAGGAAGGCGGTGACCAGCCGGGCGCTGCGCTCGGCGATCTCGACCATGCGGCGCGCCAGCTCGGCCGGATCCGCCGGCGGCGGGGCCTCCGGCGCCGCGGTGCCGGGCTTCGTCTGGGCCTTGGGCTCGGCTTCGCCGGACTTCGTCCGGGCCTTGATCTCGGCTTCGCCGGACTTCGTCCGGCTGGGGGCCGCGCGGGCGCGTTCGGTCATGGCCAAGGATCCCTTGTCTGCGGCGGCATCGCCCGAGGCGCGGAATCGAGCGTAGAATGCCGCTTATCCGCCACTTTGCACGGCCATCCTCTTTCCAGTCCACCCTTTCAACGAAGTGTGCTAGGCACGTGCCCATGCGTCGCACCGGCTCTCTCATGATCGCTTCCGCCCGCCCCGGCCTTCCGGTCCGTGGCGCCGTTGTCACCCTCGCCCTCGGCCTCGCCCTCGCAGGCTGCGGCGGCCGCATCTTCGACGGCACGCCCTATGCGGGTGACGTCCCGGCCTCCGTGCCCAAGGTCGAGACCGCCGAGGTCACGCCGCTCGGGCCGGCCGAGGCGCCGCCGGTGCCCAGCGTCGGCGGGCCCCTGGGCACCGCCCAGGCGGGTGACACCAAGACCTACAACCTGCCCGCGCTGGCCCAGACCGACGCCGACCGCGCCGCGATGCAGCAGGCCCGGGCGCAGCAGCAGGCGACCCAGCAGCAGCGCCGGGCGCAGATCGAACAGCAGCGCCAGGCCGCTTTCCAGCGGCAGCAGCAGATCGCGCAGCAGCAGGCGGCGGCGCAGCAGGCGCAACAGCAGCAGCCGACCGGCACGGTCGCGCCGTTGACCTTCGGTCAGCGCCGCGACACCGCCGCCCCCCCGGCGATGGACTCGATGCCGCGCCCGGCCTCGCAGCAGGCCTATCCCAATCTCGGTACCGTGCCGGAGAAGCCGACCGACCTGCCGACGCCGGAGCAGCAGGCCGCGGTGCGCAGCCAGCTCGAAGCCGACCGGGCCGCCTCGGGCGCCCCCGGCGCGCTGAGCTTCGGCAACCGGCCGGCGAACGGTCAGGCCGCAGCGGCCCCGGCGCAGGAATCGAAGCCGGCCTTCAGCTTCAACAACCGGGTCGCCGGCACGGTCAAGTTCGATGGCGGCAGCACCACGCTCCCGGCCTCGGCCAACAGCACCATCGAGAACGTCGCCAAGACGGCGCAGAGCCCGAAGCTGCGGGTTGTCGGCTACGGCGCCGGCGATGGTGCCGCCCAGGCCAAGGCGCGGGCCGAGGCGGTGGCCGCCGCGCTGCGCGCGGCCGGCGTCGACCCGGCCCGAATCGTCACCGGCGGCTCGGCCGACACCCGACCGAACATCACCGACGGCCAGGCCGCCCGCGTCGAAATCTACCTCGCCCAGTAAGCTCAGCACCGGACGCCCCGACGGGCGTCGGGGGGACACGTCGATGACCGATCAGGACTTCCACCGAATCAAGCGCCTGCCGCCCTATGTGTTCGCCGAGGTGAACGCGATGAAGGCGGCGGCGCGAGCTCGGGGCGAAGACATCATCGATCTCGGCATGGGCAATCCCGACGGGCCGCCGCCGAAGCATGTGATCGAGAAGCTGACCGAGGCGGCGCAGAACCCGCGCAGCCACGGCTATTCCACCTCGCGCGGCATCCCGGGGCTGCGCCGGGCCCAGGCCGCCTACTATCAGCGCCGCTTCGGGGTCGAACTCGACCCCGAGAGCGAGCTCGTCGTCACCATCGGGTCGAAGGAAGGCCTGGCCAACCTGGCCCAGGCGATCACCAGCCCGGGCGACATCATCCTGGTGCCGAACCCGAGCTACCCGATCCACATGTTCGGCTTCATCATCGCCGGCGCGTCGGTGCGGTCGCTGCCGATCACGCCGGGCACGAATTTCATGGACGTGCTGGAGCGGGCGGTGCGGCACAGCGTGCCGAAGCCGACCGCGCTGGTGCTGAACTACCCGTCGAACCCGACGGCCGAGGTTGTCGACCTCGATTTCTACCGGCCGATCGTCCAGTTCTGCCGCCAGCACGGCATCTGGATCCTGTCCGACCTGGCCTATGCCGAGATCTATTTCGACACGGCGCCGCCGCCCTCGATCCTGGCGATCCCCGAGGCGCGCGACATCGCGGTTGAGTTCACCTCCCTCAGCAAGACCTATTCGATGGCCGGCTGGCGCATCGGCTTCGCCGCCGGCAACAAGCGGCTGATCGCGGCGCTCGCCCGCGTGAAGTCCTATGTCGACTATGGCGCGTTCACGCCCTTGCAGGTGGCGGCGACCGCGGCGATCAACGGGCCGCAGGATTTCGTCGACGAGATGCGGGCGCGCTATCGCCTGCGCCGCGACACGCTGGTCGAGGGGCTGCGCGCCGCCGGCTGGCCGGTGGAGAAGCCCGAGGCCAGCATGTTCGTCTGGGCGCCGATCCCGGAGGCGTTCGCCAGCATGGGGTCGCTCGCCTTCTCCAAGCTGCTGCTGGAAGAGGCGGGGGTGGCCGTGGCGCCGGGCGTCGGCTTCGGCGAATACGGCGACGGCCATGTCCGCATCGCGCTGGTCGAGAACCACCAGCGCATCCGCCAGGCCTGCAAGGCCATCAAGACCTTCCTGAGCCGGCGGCGCAACGACCCGCAGCCGGCCAGTCTGCGTGTCGACAGCCTGAAAGCGGTATCGTGATCCCGGTTCTTCGCATCGGCATCGCCGGCCTCGGCACCGTCGGCGGCGGCGTGCTGCGCCTGCTGCAGGCGCATGCCGACCTGTTGGCCCAGCGCAGCGGCCGGCGCATCGTCGTCGCCGCCGTCTCGGCCCGCGACCGGCACCGCGACCGTGGCGTGCCGCTCGACGGCGTGCGCTGGTATGACGACGCGGTGGCGCTGGCCGCCGACCCCGAGATCGATGTGGTGGTCGAGCTGATCGGCGGCGCCAACGGCGTCGCCAAGGCGGTCTGCGAGACCGCGATCGCCCATGGCAAGCAGGTCGTGACGGCCAACAAGGCGCTGCTCGCGGTGCACGGCCCGGATCTCGCCGCCCGGGCCGAGGAGGCCGGCGTGGCGCTGGCCTTCGAGGCGGCGGTGGCCGGCGGCATCCCGGCGATCAAGGGGCTGCGCGAAGGGCTGGCCGGCAACCGCATCGACGGCGTGTTCGGCATCCTCAACGGCACCTGCAACTACATCCTGACCGAGATGCGGACGACCGGCCGGGAGTTCGCCGAGGTGCTGGCCGAGGCGCAGAAGCTGGGCTATGCCGAGGCCGATCCCAGCTTCGATGTCGACGGCATCGACGCCGCCCACAAGCTGGCGGTGCTGGCGGCGCTGGCCTTCAACGCCCGGGTCGAGTTCGACGACCTGCACATCGAGGGCATCCGCCAGGTCTCGGCGCTCGACATCGCCTATGCGCAGGAGCTGGGCTATCGCATCAAGCTGCTCGGCATCGCCCGGCGCACCGATGAGGGGCTGTCGCTGCGCGTCCATCCCTGCATGGTGACCGAGGCTTCGCCGATCGCCCATGTCGAGGGCGTGTTCAACGCCGTGGTGGCGCAGGGTGACTTCGTCGGCCAGGTGATGATGACCGGCCGCGGCGCCGGCGCCGGCCCGACTGCCTCGGCCGTGGTCGCCGACCTGGTCGACCTGGCCCGGGGCCTGAAGGTGCCGGTGCTCGGCATCCCGGCCGCGCGGCTGGAGCGCGCCGCCGTGGCGCCGATGGACCACCGCCGCGGCGCCTATTACCTTCGGCTGATGGTGGTCGACCGGCCGGGCGTGATCGCCGACGTGGCCGCCGCCATGCGCGACCAGCAGATCTCGGTCGAGAGCCTGCTGCAGCGCGGCCGGTCGCCCGGCGACGCGGTGCCGCTTGTGATCATCACCCATGAGACCGACGAGGCGGCGATGACCCGGCTGCTGGCGGCGCTGGGCGCGCTGGACGCGGTGCTGGAACCGCCGCATGTCATCCGCATTGAAGACCTGTAACTATTCCCGGTACCGGCCGTAGCCGAAAGCCGGTACACCCGTCGCACGATGTGTCCGCCGCCGCCCGTGAGGGCCGATGCGGCGGAGACGAGACCGAGAGGATCGGAGAGACGATGAAACGGCCGGAAACCAAGTCCCAGGTGATGGACCGCAACCTCGCGCTCGAGGCGGTGCGGGTGACGGAAGCGGCAGCCCTCTCCGCGTCGCGGCTGATGGGCCGCGGCGACGAGCGCCAGGCGGACCAGGCGGCGGTCGACGCGATGCGGCAGGCGCTGAACAGCCTGGCCATCGAGGGCGAGGTGGTGATCGGCGAGGGCGAGCGCGACGAGGCGCCGATGCTCTATATCGGCGAGAAGGTCGGCGCCGGCGACGGGCCGGAGATCGACATCGCCCTCGACCCGCTGGAGGGCACCACCATCACCGCCAAGGGCGGGCCGAACGCGCTGGCGGTCATCGCCATGGCGAACAAGGGCGGCTTTCTGAAGGCCCCCGACGTCTACATGGACAAGATCGCGGTCGGCGGCGACCTGCCGAAGGACCTGATCGACATCGACGCCAGCCCGGCCCAGAACCTCAAGGCGCTGGCGCTGGCCAAGCGGGTCGCGGTCTCCGACCTCGTGGTCTGCGTGCTCGACCGGCCGCGCCACCAGGAGCTGATCGCCCGCGTGCGCGAGGCCGGCGCCCGGATCATGCTGATCTCGGACGGCGACGTGTCGGGCGTGATCGCCACGTCCACGCCCGAGGCCGGCGTCGACATGTATCTCGGCACCGGCGGCGCGCCCGAAGGCGTGCTGGCGGCCTCGGCGCTGCGCTGCATCGGCGGCCAGATGCAGGGCCGCCTGCTGTTCCGCAACGACGACGAGCGTGAGCGCGCCAAGCGCCAGGGCATCGAGGACTTCACCCGCGTCTACGGGCTGATGGACCTGGCCGGCGGCGACGTCATGTTCGCGGCCACCGGCGTCACCACCGGCCCGATGCTGCGCGGCGTCCGCCTGATCCCGGGCGGGGCGGTCACCCATTCAATCGTGATGCGGTCGAAGAGCGGCACGGTCCGCACCATCGAGGCGCGGCACGATTTCCGCCGCAAGGCCGGGTTCGAGTTTGTTGGTGGGTAAAGGGGGCGGATAAGGCCGTCGGCGGATGGCGGCCGACGGGGGCGGCCGGGGAGGGGCTGGTGATGACTTCAAGGCGGGGGTGGTGAGCGCGCCGGCGCTGTTCGGCGTCGAACGCTCCGTCAAGGGCGCGCGCTGGATCGGCCGCGCCACCGACGACCGGCTGGCGCTGGCCCTCTCCCAGCGCCATGCCCTGCCGGAGCTGGTCGCCCGGGTGCTGGCGGCGCGCGGCGTCGGCCTGGACGACGCACCCGCCTTCCTCAACCCGACGCTGCGGGCGCTGCTGCCCGACCCCTCGGTGCTGCGCGACATGGACCGCGCGGCGGAGCGCATCGCCCGGGCGGTGACCGGCGGCGAGGGCATCGCCGTGTTCGGCGACTACGACGTCGACGGCGCCACCTCGACCGCGCTGATGGTCCGCTATCTGCGCGGGCTCGGCATCGAGCCGCAGATCCATATCCCCGACCGCATCGCCGAGGGCTACGGCCCGAACGCCCAGGCGCTGGAGAAGCTGCGCGCCGGCGGCGCCGGGCTGGTGGTCACGGTCGATTGCGGCACCACTGCCTTCGACGCGCTGGAAGGCGCCGCGGCTTCGGGCCTCGACATCGTCGTGCTCGACCACCACACGGCCGAGCCGCGCCTGCCCAAGGTGACGGCGGTGGTCAACCCGAACCGGCTGGACCAGGATCCGGGGCTGGGGCAGCTCGCCGCCTGCGGCGTCACCTTCCTGGCTTTGGTGGCGCTCAACCGCACGCTGCGCCAGGCCGGCGCCTTTGCCAACCGGGCGGAGCCGGACCTGATGGCGCTGCTCGACCTGGTGGCGCTCGGCACGATCTGCGACGTGGTGCCGCTGACCGGGCTGAACCGGGCGCTGGTCGGGCAGGGGCTGAAGGTGATGGCGCAGCGCCGCAACACCGGCCTGGCCGCCCTGGCCGATGTGGCGCGGGTGACCGAGACGGTCGACGCCTACCACGCCGGCTACATCCTGGGGCCGCGGATCAATGCCGGCGGCCGCATCGGCCGGGCCGATCTCGGCGCCCGCCTGCTGGCCACCGAGGACAAGGCCGAGGCGGCGCGGATCGCGGCGTTGCTGGACGAGCACAATGTCGACCGCAAGACCGTCGAGGCCGAGGTGATGGCTGCCGCGATCGCCCAGGTCGAGGCCTCGGAGTCCGGGCCGGTGATCCTGGTCGCGGGCGAGGGCTGGCACCCGGGCGTGGTCGGCATCGTCGCCGGCCGGCTGCGCGAGCGTTATGGCCGCCCGTCCTGCGTCGTCGGGATCGAGGGCGGCATCGGCAAGGCTTCGGGTCGCTCGGTGCCCGGCGTCGATCTCGGCGCCGCGGTGATCGCGGCGCGCCAGGCCGGCCTGCTGCTGTCCGGCGGTGGCCACCGCATGGCGGCGGGCTTCACCGTGCGGCAGGAGCGGATCGCCGGGCTGCGCGCCTTCCTGGCCGAGCACATCGACGGCCAGGTGGACGAGCCGATGGTGCCGCTGGTCGAGCTCGACGGCACGCTGGTGGTGGAGGCGGCGACGGTCGATCTGGCCGAGACGCTGTGCCGCCTCGGCCCCTTCGGCGCCGGAAATCCGGAGCCGCGCTTCGCGCTGCCGCGGGTGCGGGTGGTGGCGCCGTCGGTGGTCGGCGGCGGTGGCCATGTCGCCTGCACGCTGGTCGGACCGGATGGCGGCCGCCTCAGGGCGATCGCCTTCCGCTGTGCCGACCAGCCGGTGGGCCAGGCGCTGCTGCGCCGCGACGCGCTGCTGCATGTCGCCGGCACGCTCAGGCTCAACCGCTGGAACGGCAACATCCGGGTGCAGCTGTTCATCGACGACGTGGCGCCGCTCTGGGCCGAAAACGCTTGATTTCCCCGGCCGCTGCCGGTAGGTCTCTGCGCCGCGCCGACCCCTTCGTCTAGAGGCCTAGGACACCGCCCTTTCACGGCGGTAACACGGGTTCGAATCCCGTAGGGGTCGCCACTTCGGTACAAAGCCGGGCACTCCGAGCGCCGCCATCGGCAGCCGGTGCCTTCAGAAGTTTGCTCTCAGGTGGTCGAGCCGCCCGATCCGGCGGGAAGAACCGACAGAACCGCGGCACCCGTGGAGTGCCCCGGTGAACGGCGACGCATGCCCCGCGCTGTCCTGCGAGGACCTCAGTCGCCTATGACGAGGGCGAGGTCGATGGCGGCGATGTCGAGGAGGCGGGACATCGAGGAGTGGGCGCCTTCGGGATCGCGAAGGCGGATGCGTTCGACCACGTCGCGGTGATAGGGGAGCGAGTCGGCCGGTGAGCGGGCCTGCCCCGTCGAGATGCGGAAGGAATAGGCGAGCGCGGCGCTGATCGTCGTCCACATCTGCTGGAAGACCAGATTGTGGCTCGCGCGCAGGAGGCCGCGGTGGAAGTCGATATCGGCCTCGTTGAAGGCGACGATGTCGTCCGGCATGGCCCGTTCCATGCGCTCATAGGCGGTCTCCAGCTCCGCGACGTCCTTGGCCGAGGCACGGGCCGCGGCGAAGCGGGCCGCGGCGGGCTCGATCACCCGGCGGGCCTCGAGCAGGCTGTGGACGAATTCCGGGCTCGGCGGGCAGGCCATCGACCATTCAAGCATGTCCGGGTCGAGCAGGCTCCAATCCTCGATCTCGCGCACCAGGGTGCCCACGCGAGGACGCGTGCGGACGAGCCCCTTGGCGGAGAGGACGCGGATCGCCTCACGGAGCGCGCTCCGGCTGATCTTCAGGGTTTCGCAGAGCTCGGTCTCGGAGGGCAGCAGCGAACCGGACTTGAACTCGCCCGACAGGATGCGGGTCGCGATCGCGCGCACCACCTGGCCGTGGATGCGGGGCTTCGAGAGGGTCCGTCCTCCCGCCCCGGCGATCGGTGCGGCCTCACCCTCGCCGATGCCGCGGCCGGCGCCGGTCACGATCGCAACCTTATCCTCGAGGCGGCCCGCCATCTCACCAGTCCACGATCGTGCCGTCGGCGAGGACGGCGTGCTGCGGATGGATCACCTCCTGCGCGAAGGGATGGCGCGCGCATTCGGCTTCGTCGACCTCGACCCCCAGGCCGGGCGCGTCCGGCACCTGCCAGAAGCCGTCGACCATCCGGATCGGACCCTTCACGACGTCGAAATACCAGGGCACGGCGCCGACCATCTCCTCCTGGATGACATGATTCGGCGTCGATACGGCGAAATGCAGCGCCGCGACGCCGGCGATCGGCCCCAGCGGATTGTGCGGCGCGACGCCGATCCCGAACGTATCGGCGATCGCCGCGATCTTCTTCGCTTCGAGCAGGCCGCCGCAATGGCAGATATCGGGCTGGATCACGCTCACCGCCCGGCTGGTGACGAGATCGGTGAATTCGGCGCGCTCGACGAGGCGCTCGCCGGTCGCGACCGGCACCGAGGTTCGGGCGGCGATGGCCGTCAGCCCCGCCGTGTCGCCGGGCGGCAACGGCTCCTCGACGAACATCGGCCGGCCGGGCGCGAGCGCGTCGATATAGGCGAGCGCCGCGCCGACCGACGCCGGGCGGCCGTGGAAGTCGACCATGATCTCGACCTCCGGCCCGACGGCGGAGCGGAGCGCGTCCATCAGGCGCGCCACCTTGCCGATCTCCGGCAGCGGCGCGTGGAAATGCGTGTAGGGGATGAACACCGCCTTGAAGGCGCGATAGCCGCTCTCCACCACGGCGCGGGCGCGCTCGACCAGCGGGTCGACCTCCAGCGTCTCGTAGACGGCGCGCATGTCGCCGAGCCCGAGATGCGTGTAGACGCCGACCTTGTCGCGCACCTTGCCGCCGAGCAGGCGCCAGACCGGCACGCCGAGCTCCTTGCCGAGGATGTCCCAGAGCGCGACCTCGATCCCCGAGATCGCGCTCGTCGCCACCGCGCCGAGCCGCCAGAAGGACTGCTTCTTCATGGCGCGCACCGCCTGCTCGATGTCGCGCGGGTCGCGGCCGATGATCAGCGGGGCGAGATCGTCAATCGCGCCGACCACCGCCCGCGTCTTCCATTCGAGCGTCGCCTCGCCCCAGCCGTGGAGCCCCGGCTGGTCGGTCTCCACCTTCACGAAGACCCAGTTCCGCATCTCGGCGTTGACGATCCGCGTCCGGATGGCGGTGATCTTCACCGGGCCTCTCCTTCTTGTCTGATTTATTGATGTTATGAATGTGCGGGGCGCTAGCGTCAAGTCGACCACGGAAGCGGGTGGGCCGCGTCAAGAGCCGAATTTATTGGAGATCGAAACTCATAAAAGGGTCCGACGAGGGCTTGACCCCTATTCAAATATCGGATGTTTAATAGGAAACGATCCGATAAAGGAGGCAGGGAGGATGCGGCTCGGCAGCGCCTCGGCGGTTCCGTCATCCGGACGCCGGTCCAGTCGGAACCGAGCCTTCTATGCGACCGTGGCGCCCTTCTTCGCCATTTTCGCCGTCTTCAGCCTCTTCCCGGTCCTGTTCTCGCTCTATCTCGGCTTCAACCGCTGGGACGGCTTCGGCGCGCCGGAATTCGTCGGCCTCGACAACTATCTCCGCGCCCTCGCCGATCCGGTGTTCCGCCAGGCGATCTGGAACACCGTCGTCGTCTGGATCGCCTCGTCGGCGGCGACGGTGGCGCTCGCCTTCGGGCTCGCCGTCCTGGTCAACGAGTTCGTGGTCATCGGCCGGCAGTATTTCCGCGTCGTCTTCCTGTTTCCGCTCCTGGTCGCGCCGGCGATCTCGGCGATCATCCTCCGCGTGATGTTCTCGTCGAATGGCGGCATCGTGAACACGCTGATCGGCGCGGCCGCGGGCAAGCCCTTCTACTTCGACTGGCTCGGCTCGGAAGGGTGGATCAAGCCGCTCGTCGTCCTTCTCGTCGTCTGGCGCTGGACCGGCTGGCATTTCCTCATCTTCCTGTCGGGCCTGCAGTCGATCTCGCGCGACCTCACCGAGGCGGCGCGGATCGACGGCGCCAGCCGGCTGCAGGTCTTCCTGCGCGTGACGGCGCCGCTGATGCTGCCGACGCTCGGCTTCTCGATCACCAACGCCACCCTGGGCGGGCTGCAGATCTTCGACGAGCCCTATGTGCTCACCGCAGGCACGGGCGGCACCGACAATGCGACGACGACGCTCGGCATGTATCTCTACGCGACCGCCTTCACCAATTTCGATTTCGGCCTCGGCGCGGCGGTCTCCTGGTACATCTTCGCCGCGATTACGCTGCTGACGGTCCTCTACCACCGCCTGCTGGGGCGGATGACGGCGGGGACGGCGTGATGGCCGGCTTCTTCGCCAGGCGCGAGCGGCGCGCCAACGTCCTGATCACGATCGGGCTCGGGCTCTTCTCGCTGGTCTTCATCCTGCCGCTCTACTGGACCGCGGTCATGGCGACGCGGCGGCTGGAGGAGGTGTTCCAGTTCCCGCCGCCGGTGTTCTTCGGCGATGCCCTCCTCGACAACTTCGCCCGCATCCAGGCGGTCTACGAGCCTTTGGCGCCGCTCGTGAACAGCCTGATCGTCGCCGTGCCGAAGACGATCGGCCTCGTCCTGGTCAGCGCCCTCGCCGGCTACGGCTTCGCCCGCTATCGGCGCGCGAGGGGCCACCGGCCGCTGCTGGTCCTCGCCTTCGCGACGCTGTTCTTCCCGCCTTCGCTCGCGCTGATCCCGTTCTTCCTCGAGATGAACTGGTTCGGCTGGCTCGACACCTTCTGGCCGCTGATCGTGCCGGCGCTCGCCTCGGGCTTCGGCGTGATCTGGATGTACACCTACATCTCCGGCACCGTGCCGCACGAGCTCTACGAGGCATCGGAGGTCGACGGCGCCGGCGTCTTCTCGGCCTTCTTCCGGATCGTGCTGCCGATCATCAGGCCCGGCCTCGCCGCGCTCGGCGTCTGGACGCTGATCAGCACCTGGAACGACTTCCAGCTGCCGCTCGTCATCCTGACCGACCAGGCGAAGTTCACGGTACCGCTCGCGCTCAGCTCGCTGAACTCGATCTATTTCGCCGACCTCCCGGCCGTGATGCTCGCCACCCTGATCGGCCTCGTGCCGGTCTTCATGATCTTCGGCTTCCTGAGCCGGCAGTTCATCAGCGGCCTGACCGGGGGCGCCGTGAAGTCATGACCAAGGGAGGACCCGACATGAAGAGACGCTGGACCATCATGGCGGCGGCGGTGCTCGGCCTCGCCGCAAGCCTGCAGGCCGCGGCGGCGCAGGAGACGCCGAACACCGGGATCTCGGGCGCCGTCAGCCTCTGGACCTGGCCGCACAACGACCGGACGCTGTCGTCGCTGCTGCCGGAATTCAACAAGGCCTATCCGAACATCAAGGTCCGGATCCAGGGCTTTCCGTCCGGCAAGAACGTCTATCTGAACAAGCTGCTCTCGGCTCTGCTCGCTGGCACCGGCCCGGATGTCGCGATGGTCGAGATCAACAACGTCGCGCAGCTGAGCGGGAAGCAGCAATTCGCCGACCTCTCGAAGCCGCCCTTCAACGCCGGCGCGCTCAAGGCCGATTTCGCGCCCTTCGCCTGGTCGAAGATCGAGGATCCGGCGACGGGCCGCATCTTCGCGCTGCCGAAGCACACGGGGCCGGGCGCACTGTTCTACCGGCGCGACCTGTTCGAGGCGGCGGGCCTTCCCGGCGATCCCGGGGCGCTGGCGGCGACGCTCAAGGACTGGAACGCCTTCATCGAGGCCGGCAGGAAGATCGCGAAGCCGAACGAGCGCTGGATGGTGGGGACCGGCAACGAGCTGGTCCGCGCCTACATCGCGCAGCGCGGCGTCTCCTATTTCGACAAGGACGGCAACCTGCTGGTGAACGGTCCCGTCTTCAAGGAGGCCTTCGAGCTGGTGGTGAAGGCGCGCGACGCCGGGCTGATTTCGCCTTTCGCCATGTGGACGCCGGAATGGCAGGGCGCCTTCGCCCGCGGGCAGATCGCGACCGTCGTCATCGGCAACTGGTTCGGCGGGCTCCTGAAGAGCGCCTATGCGCCGGGAGACGCCGGCAAATGGGGCGTCGTGCCGGCGCCGGCGGCGGAGAACGGCGTCTCGGCCTTCAACTGGGGCGGCGACTTCCTGGGCATACTCGAGACGAGCGAGAACAAGGAAGCGGCCTGGGCGCTGGTCAAATGGATCGCCCTGAACGACACCAGCCTGAAGCTGCAATATGAGAACGGCGATCTCTATCCGGCCTATACGACGGCCGGGAAGGCGCCCTGGATCAATTTCCAGGACCCCTATTACGCGGGCCAGAACACCAACGAGATCTTCGCCAAGGTCCAGGCCGAGATGGTGCCGCAGACCACCAACCCGCTCGATTCCATCGCCTATCTGGCGGTGGAGACCGCGGTGAACGCCGTGGTGACGAGCGGCAAGCCGGTCGACGCGGCGCTCGCGCAGGCAGAAGCCGAGATCAAGGCGAAGATGTAGAGACCATTTGTAAATGCTACTGGTGCGGCCGTCTGACGGCGGGCTCGAGCGCTTCCGGTGCTCACGGACCCAAACGTCCGCTGCGCTCCGGTTCTCGAAACCACCGCCAGCCGACTCTCACCAGCGCATTTCCAAACGGTCTCTGAGGTCGGGGTAGGAGACGGTCCGCGCCCGGAGCGGCTCCTCATTTCATGATCATCCGGAGTGACAATGCTGTTCGAGACATCCCTCGCCGGGATCTGGTCCTTCGCGCTCGATCCCGGTCATCGCGGCCTGAAGGAGGCCTGGTTCGGCCGCGATCTCGACGACACGATCGCGCTTCCCGGCAGCGTCGACGAGGCGCGGAAGGCGCCGGCCAATCCGGACGGCACGATGGCGCATCTCTCGCGCCGCCATCCCTATGTCGGCCGCGCCTGGTACGGCCGGCCCTTCGAGGTCGCGCCGGAGGCGGAGGGGCTCTATCACCAGCTCGTGCTGGAGCGGCCGCATGGCGAGGTGACGGTCTGGCTCGACGGCGTGAAGATCGGTCGCGACCGCAGCCTGTCGACGGAGCACCGCTTCCTGCTCGGCAGGCTCGCGGCCGGCCCGCATCGCCTGGTCCTGATGATCGACAATGGCCGGGTCGAGGCCGTCGGCGAGGCGATCAGGCATACGGGCGTCGAGGATGTCGCCCATTCCAACACGGATCACACCCAGACCAACTGGAACGGCGTCGTCGGCTCGCTGCGGATCGAGGCCTCGGCCGGGGCGATCAGCCGCGTCGCCGTCCATGCTCCGACGCGCAGGGTCCGGATCGACATCGAGCTCGATGGGTTCGACGCCGACATCCATCACCCGACCTTCTGGACCGGCGACGCCGAGGACCGGCTGACCCTGCGGTTCCGCCTCGCCGGCATCGCGGAGCCGCTCGTCATCGAGCGGCCGGTCACGATCCGCAGCGGCTTCACGCCGGTCTCGATCGACGTCGATCTGCCGGAGACGGCGGGCCTCTGGGACGAGTTCTCGCCAGTCGTGCACCGGCTCGATGTCGAGTGGTCGCGCAACGGCGTCCCGATCGACCGGCACGAGACCGGCTTCGGCATCCGCTCCTTCACCCGCGACGGACGGCGCCTGCGCCTGAACGGCCGGGCCGTCTTCCTGCGCGGCACGCTCGATTGCTGTATCTTCCCGCTCACCGGCTATCCGCCCTGCGACGTGGACGGCTGGCGCAAGGTCTATTCGACCGTGAAGGCCTATGGCCTCAACCATGTGCGCTTCCACTCCTACTGCCCGCCCGAAGCGGCCTTCGTCGCGGCGGACGAGATGGGCGTGCTCCTCCATGTCGAGACGCCGGTCTGGGCCGTGCTCGGCTCCGACCCCAATCTCGACCGCTTCATTCACGAGGAATCCGAACGGATCGTCCGCGCCTATGGCAATCACCCGTCCTTCGTGATGATGGCGGTCGGCAACGAGCCGCACGGCCCGGGGCTGCACGCCTTCCTGTCGCGCTGGGTCGCCCATTGGACCAAGGCCGATCCGCGCCGGCTCTACACCGGCTGTTCCGGCTGGCCGACGATCGCCGAAGCCGACTATGTCTCGAAGCCGGAGCCGCGATCGCAGCGCTGGGGCGAGGGGCTCGCCGGGCGGCTCAACGCGCAGGCGCTGGAGACGATGACCGATTGGAGCGCCTATCGCGACGCGGTCGACATGCCGCTGGTGACGCATGAGATGGGCCAGTGGTGCGTCTTCCCCAGCCTCGATGAGATCGGGAAGTATCGGGGCGTCGTCGAGGCACGGAATTTCATCCGGGTCCGCGACGACCTCGCCGGGAAGGGCATGCTCGACCTCGCCGGGGAGTTCCTGATGGCGAGCGGCAGCCTGCAGACCAAGCTCTACAAGGAGGATATCGAGAGCGCGCTCCGGACCCGGGGTTTTGCCGGCATCCAACTGCTCGGCCTGCAGGATTTCCCCGGCCAGGGCACGGCGCTGGTCGGCGTCGTCGACGCCTTCTGGGACCGGAAGCCCTATGTCTCGCCCGAAGCGTTCCGCGAGTTCTGCGCGCCCGTCGTGCCGCTGGTCAGGAGCGAGCGCTTCGTCGTGACGCGGGGCGAGCCGATCAGGGTGGCCGTCGAGATCGCGCAGTTCGGGCCGGCGGACATCGAGGATGCCGTGCTGCGCTGGTCGCTGACCGACGACTCCGGCAAGGTCGCCGGCCAGGGCGAGATCCGGGCTCGAAGCCTCGCCACAGGCGATCTCCATCGGATCGGCGATCTGGTGATCGAAACCGGTGCCCTGGCCCAGGACCGTTACGAGCTCCTGCTCGAACTCGCCGGGACCGGATACCGCAACCGCTGGGGCTACTGGGTCTTCGAGAAGGCCGGGGACGCGGCGCCGCTCGAGATCGTGCCGGATCTGGACGAGGCGATCCTGCGCCGGATCGAGGCGGGCGAGACCATCGTCTGGTCGCCCGATCCGAAGGCGATCCGGCAGGACAGCATCCTCGGCTTCACGACCGTCTTCTGGAACACGCTCTGGACCCGCCGTCAGCCGCCGCACACGCTCGGGCTATTGATCGATCAGGACCATCCGATCTTCAGTGCGTTCCCCAGCGGCCGCGCGTCCGATTGGCATTGGTGGGAGCTGGTCCATGGCCGCGCGGCGCTCGACCTCGGCGGCCTCGGCCTGTCGCCGATCGTCCGCGTCATCGACGATTGGAACTCGAACCGGGACCTCGCGCTTCTCGCGGAATGCCGGATCGGGCGCGGCCGACTGGTCATGAGCGGGATCGACCTTGCAAGCGGCCTCGACCGGCGCCCGGTCGCTGCGGCACTCCGGAAGGCCCTGGCCCGTCATCTCGCCGGCAGCCAGGACGGGCGGCAGCCTGCCTTCCTGGATCGGGAAACGGTGCTGGATTGGTCGGCCGCCCTGATGGCGCGCTGACGGCGCTGCGGATCGTGCAGGCCGGCGAGCGAGGCGATGGCCGGGCCGGCTGGCGGAAGCGGATCAGCCGGTCCTGCCGAGACAGGCCGCCAGCTCCTCGCCGAAGCGCCGCACCTCGGCCAGCGTGTTGTAGTGGACCATGGAAACGCGCAGCGCCCCCGTCGCCATGGGCAGGCCCAGCCGCTGCATCAGCCGCGGCGCGTACATATGGCCGTCGCGGATGCCGATCCCGGCGTCGGACATTGCATCGGCGATCGCCTGGGGCGAGCGGCCGGGAATGTTGAAGCAGATCGTCGGCACCCGCCCATCCAAGCGGGCCTCGTCGGCGATGCCGTAGATCGTGGCGCCGCAGACCTTCAGCACGCGCAGCATCGCGCGCGACAGCCCGGCCTCATAGGCCCGGATCGCGGTCATCCCCGCCACGATGTCGCCGCGGCGTGAGCCGGCCGACAGGCCGCCGAAGCCGCGGCCGAGGGCTTCGAGATAGCGCACCGAGGCGTCCATGCCGGCGACGTTCTCATAGACGAAGGTGCCGGCCTCGACCTTGTAGGGCGGCTCGTCCGGGATGAAGTCCTCACGGAAGGTCGGCAGCCGCTTCAGCGCGTCGAAGCGGCCCCACAGAAAGCCCATATGCGGCGAGAAGTTCTTGTAGCCGGAGCAGACCAGGTAGTCGCAGCCCCAGGCCTGGACGTCGATCAGCCCGTGCGGGCCGAAATGGACGCCGTCGACGAAGACCTCGGCCCCGACGGCCTGCGCCGCCCGCGACACCGCGGGGATGTCGACGATGGTGCCGATCGAATGCGCCGTGGCGGTGCAGGCCACCAGCCGCGTGCGCGGGGACAGCAGCGGCACCAGATCCTCGACATGCAGGGTGCCGTCCTCGCGCATCCGCCACCAGGCGAACTTGGCGCCGGCGCCCTCCAGCGCCAGCCAGGTGGCGATGTTGGCGTCGTGGTCCATGTCGGTGACCACGATCTCGTCGCGCTCGCCGAGGGTCTGGCCGATGCCGAGGCTGACCAGCCGGATGAACGACGTGGCGTTCATGCCGAAGCAGATCTCGGCCGGCCGGTACGCGTTGACCAGCAGCCCGACGCTCTCCCGCGCCTCGGCGATGGCGCGGTCGACGGCGCGGCTCTTGTCGTAGCGGCCGCCGCGCTGGACGTTGTGGTCGACCAGATGGCGGGTGACGGCATCCAGCACGCTCTGCGGGATCTGCGCGCCGCCGGCATTGTCGAGGAAGATGAAGTCGCCGGCCTTCTGCAGCGCCGGGAACCGAGCCCGGACCGCGTCGATCGGGAAGGCGCTGGCGTCGGCTGGCGTGTGAGTCACGATGATCTCCGATGAAGGGCGCGGTCAGGCCCGGCCGGCGCGGCGCTTGGCGCGCGCTTCGAGATGGCCGATCAGCCGGACCAGCGGCCAGAGGAAGGCGAGATAGATGATCGCGGCGCCGATCAGCGGCGTCGGGTTGGCCATCTGCGCCTGGGCGTCGGTGGCCTGCTTCAGCAGGTCCGGCATGGCGACGACCGAGGCCAGGGCCGTGTCCTTGAACACCGACACGCAGTTGCTGGTCAGCGGCGGGATGATGACGCGGATCGCCTGGGGCAGGATCACCTTGCGCATCGTCAGCCAGAACGGCAGGCCCAGCGCGGAGGAGGCCTCGAACTGCCCGCGCGGGATGCTCTCGATGCCGGCGCGGCAGACCTCGGCGGTGAAGGCCGCCAGCACCATCGACAAGGCGAGGGTGGCGGAGACGAAGGAGGACAGCCGGATGCCGACGAAGGGCAGGGCGTAGTAGATCAGGATCAGCAGCACCAGGATCGGCAGCGCCCGGAACACGTCGATGTAGGCGATCGCCAGCAGCCGCAGCGGCCGGGGCGCGTAGAGCCGGACCAGGCACACCAGCAGCCCGGCCAGCGTGCCGAGGACGATGCTGACGCAGCCCAGGAGGATGGTGTTGCCCAGGCCGCGCAGCAGGATCGGCACGGCGCGCAGCAGCACCGGCCCGTTGAAGAAGGTGTCGATCAGTTCCATGGTCCGGACCGGATGGCGCGCCCAGCGGCGTGGCGGAAGGGCCGGGCGCGGCGCCCGGCCCGGCTTCAGCGGTTACTGGGCCTGCGGGATCGGCCCCGGCGTCACCGTGCTGCTGCCCGGCTCCGGATCGACCCCGAACCAGGTCTTGTGGATCGCGGCCAGGGTGCCGTCGGTCTTCATCGCGCCGATCGCATCGTTCGCCTTGGCCAGCAGCGGATGGTTCTTGCGCGTCATCATGGCGAAGCGCTCGCCGGTCGGGATGCGGACCAGGATCTTCAGCGCCGGCATCTGCCTGATCGCGTACTGGAAGCCGGCCAGCTCGCCCGCGCCGCCGTCGATCCGGCCGTTCTGCGCCTCCAGCAGCAGGTCCTGCTGCGCGTTGTAGCTCTTGACCTCGGCGAAGCCCAGCTTCTCGCCATTCGCCTTGGCGAAAGCCTCGCCGGTCGACCCCGAGATCACGCCGATGGTCTTGCCCTTCAGGTCGTCCAGCGAATGGATCGGCGAATCCGCCTTGCCGACGATGGTGCCGTCGCTGTCGTAGTAGGGCTGGGTGAAAGCCTGGTTCTGCAGCCGCTCGTTGGTCACCGAGATCGAGGAGATCGCGAAGTCGATGCGGCCGGAGCTGGTGGCGGCGAACAGCGCCTGGAAGCCCAGGTCCTGGAACTCGACATCGACGCCGATGCGCTTGGCCACCTCCTTGGCCACGTCGACCTCGAAGCCTTCGAAGGCGCCGCTGTCGGTCTTGTACTCCCAGGGCGGGTTGGCCGGGTAGGCGCCGACCGTGATGGTCTCGGCCAGCGCCGGCGATGCCGCCGCCAGGCCGAACGCAACCAGGGTTCCCAGCGTCCTGAAGAGCTTCATCGTGCTCGCCTCCTCTGTCAGCCCGCATCGCGGGCATTCTTGGCTTGTCGTCGCCGAAGAGGCGGGCGCTGCTCCGGCCGATGGCCGTCCGCTGGCTGGGCGGGCAGGCTGGAACGCCGCCTCGTTGGTCGCGCTAGGTGATCATGGAGGGTGTCCCCGATCAATCGTATTGTTTTAGGCCTCAAGCTTCTCCTATGCAATTCCATGTTTCCAGAGAGCCATGTAATGGAACGTATAGCCAAGTTTATTGTGATTGCAGATATTCCGACCTAAGGTTCGATGCTGGCGGCCTGCGATCCGTCCCGCGGACAGGGCGGATCGACCGGGCAGAACCATTCGAAAACGGGAGGCAATCATGGCAACCGATCATCTCGCCGGATTGGCGGCTTCATTGCTCGACGGCTCGATCCGGGTGGTCGACCTCACAGCGCCGCTCGGGCCGGAGACGCCGGTGATCCAGCTGCCGCCCCAGATCGGCAAGAACACGCCAGCGGTGAAGGTCCACCCCATCTCGCGCTATGACGAGAACGGCCCGTTCTGGGCCTGGAACTGGCTCGAGCTCGGGGAGCATACAGGCACGCATTTCGACGCCCCGGTCCATTGGATCACCGGCCGGGACCATGCCGACGGGACCACCGACCGCATCCCGCCGAAGAGCTTCGTCGCCCCGGTCAACGTCATCGACCGTTCGCAGGAGGCTGCGGCCGACCCCGACTATCTGCTGACGGTCGACAGCATCAAGGCCTGGGAGACCGGGCACGGCGCGATCGAGGCTGGATCCTGGGTCTTGCTGCGCACCGACTGGTACAAGCGCAACGGGTCGGCGGAGACCTACCTGAATGCCGACGAGAACGGCCCGCATTCGCCGGGCCCTACGGCGGAAGCGATCGAATACCTGCTGTCGAAGGGCATTCTCGGCTGGGGCTCCGAGACGGTCGGCACCGATGCGGGATCGGCCGGCGGCATGACGCCGCCCTTTCCCGCCCATACCCTGCTGCACAAGGCCAACCGCTATGGCCTGGCCAGCCTCTGCCACCTCGACCAGCTGCCGCCGAAGGGGGCGATCCTGATCGCGGCGCCGCTGAAATTCGTCGGCGGCACCGGCTCGCCGGTGCGCGCCCTTGCGCTGGTGCCCCAGGCAGGGTAGGGGCCGGCACGAGCCCGGATGACTGGAAGCAGATGGGAGCGATGACCGACAGATTTGCCGGAACGGTGCTGCGACGGCCGGACCAGGGCGACACGCGCCCGACGCTCGGCGAGATCGGGCTCAGCCAGTTCGCGCCCTATCTGATGAACCGGGTGATGGCGCGGTGGAACGCCAACATGTCCGACGCGCTGAAGGCGCACGACATGACGACCACCAAGATGCGGGCGCTGGCCATCCTCAGCATCTCGTCGACGCTGACGATCAACGAGCTGTCGGTCTATGCCGTCACCGAGCAGTCGACCATGAGCCGGACGCTCGATGCGCTGGAGGAGCAGGGCTATATCCGCCGGCAGCCGCGGGCCGAGGACATGCGCGTCCGCGACATCGCCATCACCGAGGACGGCCGGGCCGTCTTCGACGCGGTATGGCCCACCATGTACGCGCTGCTGACGCAGATGTTCGAAGGCGTCGACGGTGACGAATACGTCGCCTTCGTCGCCACCCTGCACAAGATCCTGCGCAACATCCGCAAGCACGACATTTGAGAGGGGCATTGCGACGATCACAGCCGCGTAGGTTGGGTTCGCGACAGCGAACCCAACAGGTTGCGGGCGGCAAGGCGTTGGGTTCGCCCATGGCGAACCCAACCTACGCACCGAGCGGTGCATGGGGCCCGGCGGTCACAGCGTCGCGATCGTCTTCAGCGCGCCGTCGAGGGCGGTGCCGTCCTCGTCGGCCAGCGCCGCCTGCCGCAGCCGGCGCAGCCAGGCCGCGCCGTCGTCGCGGCCGACCAGAAGGGGCAGGCCGGACAGCACCCGCCCGAACTTCGACTCGCCGCGGGCATGCGTGTCGGAATAGCCCTTCACCAGCCGTCGGCATTCCAGGACCTCGACCGCGAGGTCGTGGTTGACCCGAAGCGTGTCGAGGGCGGTGGCGAGCCAGGCGTCGCGATGCGCCGTCTCGCGCGCATGGCGCAGCGTTCCGCGCCGGACCCGTCGCAGCCCCGACACGGCCTGCAGGCCGAGGAACCAGACGATCGTCCCGGTGCGCACGCGCCGGCCGCGGCTGACCAGGCGGTCGAGCCGGGCGAAGAGCGCCGGCCGCGCCTCGATCCAGACGCCGAGCGCCCTCGGCAGCGTGCCGCAGACCTCTTCCATGCGCGGATGCATGTATTCCATCGTATAGACGATCTGGTCCGCGCCGGCGCCGACCTCGCGGCGCACCCGCTCGAACCGGCGCGAGCGGACCTTCAGGTCGGCGACGCGGATGACGTCGTCATAGGCCATCGCCACCGCCACATGCTTCGCCGCCGCCAGGGTGAAGGCGTGGCCCTTCCCGGCGCCGCCTTGCACCTGGTCGGCGGCATGCAGCCGGGCCATGAGCGTCAGGTACTCGTCTGCATAGGCCGGGTCCTGGTAATCGGTCAGCCGCTTCACCCCGGCGAACAGCATCGGATGGGTGGCGGCCGGGAACTCCTGCGCGATGCGCGCGACGAGGCGGTCCAGCGCGGGGTGCCCGGCGGCGGCCGGCAACGCCTCGAAGCGTTTCCCTGGCGTGCGGGCGACGGCCTCGGTCCCCGGCACGGCGGCCCGGTCGCAGGCGGCGCGGAAGGCGGCGACGCTAGCGTCCACGGCCCGGCCGCCGGCGCGGATCGTCGCCTCGAACGCGTCCCTCGGAAACGGCAGGACGCCGGCCCCGGCCAGGGCGCCGAACATGGCGGCGGAGATCATGCTGCCGCTGCGGCCGGCCATGGCCTCCATGTCGAAGGCGATGGTGCGCCGGGCGGCGAAGTCCGTCGCATCGACGACGGCCGCGGGATCGCCGGTGCCGTCGCCCGGCTTCTCCTTCTCGACCACGGCGAAGGCTCGGTGCGTCGACGCGATCAGCGTGGTGCGGTCGGGCGTGACCAGGCCGCGCAGCACCGCGCGCCCGGCCTCCATCAGCTCGGCCGCCAGCACCACGTCGACATCGCCCGGCGTCGGCATCAGCGCGAGGACCGGCGCGGCGCCCGGCTTCACCGCGATCATCTCGATATAGTAGATGGTCGCGCCGGTGCGCTGCGCCACGCCCGGGACCGAGGTCGACTGGGCGACCCAGCCATTGGCCTCCGCCAGCGCCACGATCCAGTCGGCCAGGACCCCGCCGCCCTGGCCGCCCATGGCCAGGATGGCGATGGCCAGCGGCCGATCCTGGGACAGCTGAGAACGGTCCGGCAGCGTGTCGGCCACGGCGCTCACTCGGCGAAGGCGATGCGGCGGCTTTCGCGGCGGCGCTGCAGCCAGCCGATCACCGCCCCGCGCAGCCGCGCCAGCAGCCGGTCGGCCCGGGTCGGGTTCTGGATGATGTCGGCCCGGTAGAAGGACGGGCACAGGATCGCGGCCTCGGCGACCTCGCCGCAATTGCCGCAGCCGACGCAGGACTGGTCGATGGCGGCGACCGGGTCGTCCTTCAGCGGATCGTCGGTGTGCCTGACCGACAGGGACGGACAGCCGGACAGCCGGATGCAGGCATGGTCGCCGGTGCAGACATCTTCGTCGACGCCAAAGCGCTGCCGGACCACGCGCCGGCCTTCCTTCACCGCCCGGGCCAGCAGCGGCCGGACCCGGCGCTGCTTGTTCAGCATGCATTCGGAGGAGGCGACGATGATCTTCGGCCCGGGCTCCGGCGTCGTCAGCGCCTCGCGGAAGGTGTCGCGCAGGCGGGCCACGTCGTAGGTCCGGTCGATCTGGCGCACCCATTTGGCGCCGATGCCGCGGACCGCGTCGGTGATCGCGTTGTTGGTCTGGCGCCGCGGGTTCTGGGCGCGGGAGGAGGGGATGTCCTGGCCGCCGGTCGCGGCGGAATAGTAGTTGTCGACGATCAGGATGACGCCGTCATGCTTGTTGAAGACGGCATTGCCGATCGAGGAGGCGAGGCCGTTGTGCCAGAAGCCGCCATCGCCCATCACCGAGATCGCCCGCTTGTCCGCCTTGACGTTGAAAGCCGAGGCCGAGGCCGGGCCGAGGCCGTAGCCCATCGTCGTGGCGCCGATGTTGAAGGGCGGCAGGATCGAGAACAGATGGCAGCCGATATCGGCCGAGACGTGGTGCTGGCCCAGCTCCTTCTCGGTCAGCTTGAGGGCGGCGAAGATCGGCCGTTCCGGGCAGCCGGTGCAGAAGCCGGCCGGGCGCGGCGGCACCACCTCGGCCAGCGCCTTGACGCGTTGGTCGGCGAGAACCGGCGAGGCGTCCGGCAGCGGCGGCCGGTTGCCGAGCAGGGTCGGCGCATAGGCCTCGAGGAACGCCGAGAGTCCCTTCATCAGCACCGGCGCGGTGTATTCGCCGCCCATCGGCAGCACATCCTTGCCCGCGACCCGGGTCTGGATGTCGCGGCGCTTCAGGATGGCGTTGAGCGCCTGCTCGATATAGTCGGGCGAGCCCTCCTCGACCATCAGCACCGCGTGCTTCGACGCGCAGAAGGCCGCGAGTTCGTCGTCGATCAAAGGGTAGGCGACGTTGAGGACGTGGATCGGGACAAGCGAGCGGCCATAGATGTCGGCGAGGCCGAGCAGCTGCAGCGAGCGGATCAGCGAGTTGTAGAGCCCGCCCAGCACGACGATGCCGACATCGCCCTCCGCCGGGCCGAAGGTCTCGTTCAGCCTGCGGCCCTTGATGAACTCGACCGCCGCGGGCCAGCGCCGCTCGATCTTCTCCTTCTCGTGCAGGAAGGAGGCGGGGGGCAGCACGATCCGGCTGGTGTCGCGGACCGGGTTCTCCATCGCCTGCTTCAGCGTGAAGTCTGGGCGCCGGTTGTCCCTGGCGGTGAACTGGCCGTGGACGTGGCAGGTGCGGATGCGGACCTGCAGCATCACCGGCGTGTTCGAGGCCTCCGACAGCTCGAACCCGGCCTCGACGGCCTGCACGATCGAGGGCAGGTTCGGGCGCGGGTCGAGCAGCCAGATCTGCGACTTCATCGCATAGGCGTGGCTCCGCTCCTGCATGATCGAGGAGCCTTCGCCGTAATCCTCGCCGATGATGACGAGGGTGCCGCCGGTGACCCCGCCCGACGCCAGGTTCGACAGCGCGTCGGCGGCCACATTGGTGCCGGCGGTGGACTTCCAGGTGACGGCGCCGCGCAGCGGGTACATGACCGAGGCCGACAGCATCGCCGCGGCCGCCGCCTCCGAGGCCGAGGTCTCGAAATGGACGCCCAGATCCTCCATCACGTCCCCGGCGTCCGACAGCACGTCCATGAGGTGGGAGATCGGAGACCCCTGATAGCCGCCGACATAGGCGACGCCCGACTGCAGCAAGGCCTTGGTGATCGCCAGGATGCCTTCGCCCCTGAAGATGTCGCCGTCTCCGAGCTTCAGATCCTCGACTTCCCGGGCAAACGAGCGCTCGGCCATGGCGTTCCTCCGCCGGCGACGTCTTCGCCGCAAATTATTTGCAAGAGCATATTTTGTGGCGGGGTGTTGTCAACACGGGATCGCCGTGCCTCGGGGTTGCCCGACGGCGCCGGGCCGGAGCGGACGGTCCATGCCGGCCCAATCATGCATCGTTGCCGGTCTGCGCAGTCCTGATCGCGTTCCCTCGACAGGCCGGTTTGGCCCTGCCAGGGTGCTTGCATGGACGATCTTGGCCCGACCGAACTCCGGCTGATGCAAGGGCTGGCCCAGCAGGTGACCGCATTGCGGCCGGAACTGCTGAACGGCGACGCGACCGTTGGCGAGCTGGCCTGGGTCTGGGCCAAGGATGTCGACGCGCTCAGCCGGTTCTGGCGGCACCGGATGTGGTTCGTCGACGGCCGGCTGGCCGCGTGGGGGTGGGCGCATCTGCCGTACCGGATCCCGCGCGGCGACGGGACGTTCCGCGAGGCCAAGGCGGCCAATCTGATCTGGCAGGCGCATCCGGACCGGCCGGAGCTGCTGGCCGAGATCCTGGACTGGTACGACGAGGTGGCGGGCGCCGTCGACCGGTTGCTGACGGTCCAGTCCGCGGATGTGCGGGCGCAGGCCACCGTCGCCGCGCACGGATACGAGTTCGACATGGAAACCGGCTCGGACGACGGGTCCTGGGTGCAGTTCAACATGCGGGAGCTGACGGAGGTGCCGGATCCGGCGTTGCCCGAGGGCTTCCGGTTTCGGACGGCCGGGGATGTCTCGGTGGCGGACGCGGTCAAGGCGCATCGGGACGCGTGGCATCCGTCCAATCTCACCGAGGCGGCGTTCGAGCGGGTCCGGCGGACCTGGCCGTACCGGGCCGATCTGCATGTGCTGATCGCGGCGCCGGACGGCACGCTGGCCGCGACCGCGGTCATCTGGCTGGACGAGTCGACGCGAACCGCCGAATTCGAGCCCGTCGGCACGCACCGGGACTTCCGGCGGCGGGGGCTGGGCACCGCGTTGCAACTGTACGGCATGCATCTGGCCAGGGCGGCCGGCGCGAGCCGCGCGCTGGTCGCCTGCCTCGGCGCGCCGGCGCACCCGGCCGCCCGGAACCTGTACTACAGCGTCGGCTTTCGCGCGTTCACCCGGGACCTGCCGCAGATCAAGGTCGCGGGATGACGCCCGGGCATTCGGGTCGGACCCGACGCGGCGCACAAATGCGCTTCAGAGGTTTTCGGCCGTAAAGATGTCGAAGGGCACCGGGCCTGGAACCGGGAGATCCCGGTCGCCGGGTTCCGCGGCGCGGATCATGGCTGCGACTGCTGTCTCGGCCAGGCCTTTCACCGGATGGGAGAGCACGAGCTTCAGCACGCCGTCGATCAGGGCGGACCGGGTGTCCTCCGTGATCTCGTGACCGACCGTGACGATCCGCCGGAACACATCGCCGCCCTGATCCCGCAGCCCCCGGATCACGCCCTCGACCCCGCCGCCCGCAACGTAGAGGCCGACCAGGTCGGGGTTGCGCTTCAGCAGGTCGAGCGTGCTCTCATGGGCGTAGCGCGGGTCCTCGAGGCTGGTCAGCGGCTCCAGCAGCTGGAACTCCGGCGCATGCTCCCGGAAATAGGAGCGGAAGCTGGCCTCGCAGACGTCCTGGCAGAGATAGCGGTGGCTGCCGACGAAGATGCCGACCTTGCCCGGCGCCTTGCACAGGTTGGACACGGCCCAGGCGGCGGTCCGCCCGACCTTCCAGTTGTCGAGCCCGACATAGCCGGCCCGCGCCTGGGCCGTCAGGTCCGAGATGAAGGCGAAGACCGGGACGCCGCGGCCGTTCAGCCGATCGATCGCCTGGGTGACGTGCGGGTGGTCCGCCGCCACCACGGCGGCAGCGTCGACATCGGCGCCCAGCTTCAGCAGCCGGTCGGCCACCGCGCCGGGGGTGAGGTCGTCCATGAACTCGATCACCGCCCGGCCGCGGACCGCCGGGGAGGTCCGCACGGCTTCCTGCAGCGCCTCACCCAGCAGCCGGTAGTAGGGGCGCGAACGCTGCTGCAGCAGGAAGCCGAGCGTCCGGTCGGGCCGGTCCAGCCGCTGCCGGATCAGCCCGGTGGCGTGGAAGCCGATCGCCTCCGCCGCGGCCAGCACCTTCTCGGCCGTTGCCGGGCGCACCGGATCGCGCCCGTTGAGCACCCGGTCGACGGTGGAGACGCTGACCGAAGCGGCGCGGGCGAGATCGGCAATGGTGGGCCGGTCCATCTGGTCCTCTGAGAGATTCTCTCACTTCGTCAGCCAGCATTTCTGGCGGTAATGAGAGATAATATCCCGGTTGGATTGAGAGATCAAAACCGGCCGTGATAGCTTTGCTGCCAGATCAAGCTGCGGGCCAGAACGCAGCGGATCGCAGCACGGCCGGCCGTCTCCGAGCGTGCGGAGTCGCCCGCCGCGATCCGACAGACCGGGAGTGACGCGATGCCTCGATCCGCCTGGAAGACCTATGCCCTGAGCGGCGGCGCGGACGGCGCGGCCGAGCTGACCAACGACGCCTTCGAGGACCGGGTCGAGGCGGAATGGCACTCCTGCCGGATCGACCGCCGCGAGCTGAAGCGCCTGATCAGGCGGTCCGACGCGGAGGCGCTGGGCCATATCGGATTGTGGCTGGGCCTGTTGGCGGCATCCGGCGCCGTCGCCTTCGCCACCTGGGGGACGCTGTGGTGCATCCCGGCCTTCGCCGTCTACGGCGTGCTCTATGCCGCCGCCGACCACCGGCACCACGAGCTCTCGCACGGCACGCCGTTCAAGACCCGCCGGCTCAACGACGCGCTGTTCCACCTCTGCGCCTTCATGACCCTGCGCGAGGGGTTCTACTATCGCTGGAGCCATTCCCGCCACCACACCCACACCATCATCGTCGGCCGCGACCCCGAGATCGCGGCGCCGCGGCCGCCCGACATCATCGGCATCGCCTCGGACCTGTTCTTCATCAAGGACGGGATGACCCAGTTCGGGCGGATCGTCCGCAACGCGACCGGCGACATCACCGAGGACGGCAAGCACTTCATCCCGCCGGCGGAGCGGTGGAAGGCGGTCTGGGCGGCCCGGGCCTATGTCGCGATCTGCGCCGGGGTGACCGGGTCCTGCTTCGCCCTGGGCAGCATCCTGCCGGCCCTGTTCGTCGTCCTGCCCCGCTTCTATGGCGGGCCGCTGTCGCAGCTGTTCAACCTGACCCAGCATGCCGGGCTGAACGAGGACGTGTACGACCACAGGCTGAACACCCGCACGGTCTATCTGAACCCGGTGTTCCGCTTCCTCTACATCAACATGAACTACCACATCGAGCACCACATGTTCCCGATGGTGCCGTTCTACCGCCTGCCGGAGCTGCACGAGCTGATCAAGGCCGAATGCCCGCCGCCTTATCGCGGCCTGTGGGCGGCCTATCGGGAGATCGTGCCGGCGCTGCTGCGCCAGCGCCGGGATCCCAGCTGGTTCGTCCTTCGCCCGCTGCCCGGCGGGGCGGTTCCGGACCGCGCCCCGGCCGGCGCGATCGCCGCCGCGGAATGAGGAGGCCGTGCCATGTCCCGCTGGATCGAGGCGAGGGCGGCGCCGGTGCGTGATCAGTTGCAGCTGTACTTGGTGTAGACCCGGACCTTGGTCCGGGCCGGGGCCGGCAGCGGACGCTTGTCGAGGAAGGCCTCGATCACCTCGACGCTCTGCGCCACCTCGCGGTCGACATCGTGGCCGACGACGAAATCCATCCCGCCGGATTCGAGCAGCATGCGGGAATTGGCGTTGAGCTCATGGCCGATGAAGACGACCTTTCCCTTCAGCCCCTCATCCTCCAGCGCCCGGGCGATGCCGACGTTGCCGCCGGCGACGTTGTAGACGCCGATCGGCGCCCCATGCTCGGCGATGTACTTGCGCACGCTGCGGCGGGAGTATTCGGCGTCGTCGTTGGAATTGACCCGCTCCTCGACCCGGAGATGGGTGAATTCGGCGCGCAGCACGCGCCGGAAGCCCAGCTCGCGCTCCTCCTGGCTGCGATAGGGCGCGCTGCACACCAGCAGGATCTTGCCGGAGCGGTCGCCGAGGACGCGGCCCATCAGATAGGCGGCCGTCGCACCGGCATTGGTCTGGTCGCTGCCGACATAGGCGGTGCGGTTGGAGTTCGGCAGATCGGTGGTGATGCAGACCACCGGCACGCCGCGGCCCGTGATCGTCCGGATCGCCCGGTTGATCATCAGGTCCTCGCGGGCGACCACGACCAGCCCGTCGGCCTCGCCCGCCGTCCGTTCGATCAGCTGGGCGAACTTGATCGGGTCGACCTCGGCCGTCTGGATCGCGGTGAAGCCGACATCCAGGCCGGGATGCGCGGCGCCGTACTCTTCGGCCGCCTGCTGCAGCGACTGGTTGAAGCTGATGCCGGAATCCGCGAGGACGGCGATCCTCCGCCGGCCGGGAGCATCGGCGCGGAGGCCTGCGCCGAGCTGGGCGAGGGCGTCGAGCACCTTCGTCCGGGTGACCTCGCGCACGCCGCCGCGGCCGTTCAGCACGCGGTCGACCGTGGCGGTGCCGACGCCCGACGCCTCGGCGATCTCCGCGATCGTCGGGCCGCGCCAGATGGATGGGGCGCGCGTCTCCGCGCGGCGGCTTCGTTGCTCCATGGCGCCAGTGTCTGATGGGTTTCGCATCAGGTCAATCATCTGATCGACGGATCTCGATCGGAGGAGCGAGGGATTGGCAGATTTGATTTTATTTACATCAGAAATGGCCAAAAGATGGCTTCCGATGATCGTGATCCTTTGATTTGATATGTTTATTCAATCAAACAGAATGTCTGTTCCAAGGGAGGAGCGTGATGAAGGCAGCAAAGCTGTTCGCGGCCGTCTGTGCCGCCGCCGTGGCGATCGCAGCCGCCGGTGCCGCGCAGGCCCAGCAATCGGACACGTCCTATCGTTACGTGATGGTGTCCCATATCGGGTCGAACGATCCGAACATGAAATGGCTGACCCTCTCGATGGATGAGTTCAAGCGGACCCATCCGAACGTCACCGTCGAATATGTCTCCTCGAACAACTACTCGGTGCAGGAGCTGGTGCGGCTCCTGGAGCAGACCATCGCCTCCCACCCCGACGGCATCGCCGTGCCGATCGTCAGCACCGACGCGCTCGAAGGGCCGATCCGCAGCGCCGTCGACGCCGGCATCCCGGTGGTCGCCTTCAACATCCCGGACGGGCGCCCGGCCGGCGAGCGCATCCCCTACATGGCCTATGTCGGCGGCGACGAATACCTCACCGGCTTCAAGACCGGCGAATACGCCATAGCCAAGGCCAAGGAAGGCGTCGTGCCGATGCCGAAGAAGGTCGTCTGCGCGCTGATCGCGGCGGAGCACCGGGGCCTGCGCGAGCGGTGCCGCGGCATCGAGGACGCCTTCAAGACGGTCGGCGCCACCGCCGAATACCTGTTCACCGGCGCCGACCCCGAGACCTTCCGCAGCAACCTGCAGGCCTATCTCTCGGCCAACAAGGACGCCAACTACATCCTGAACATGGGCGACGTGACGGCGCCCTGGTCCTGGGCGGTGGCCCGGGACCTGGGGCTCGACCCCGACGTCGACGACAAGGGCATGACGATCCTGACCGTCGGCATCAGCCCGATCGCGCTGTCGGGGCTGAAGGCCGGCCATCTGCTGGTGGCGAGCGAGCAGGGGTTCTGGCAGCAGGGGTATGTGCCGATGGAGCTGCTCTACTGGCACGACGTGCTCGGCTACGAGCCGCAGTCGGACATCATCACCGGGCCGATCCTGGTGGACAAGGACAACATCGACAAGTTCGACGCCCTGTCCAAGGCGGTGTTCGGGGCCGGCTCCGAGGACGGTTCCGCCTGGCAGTAAGGCACCGGGTTCCCGGCGACGCCCTGCCGCCGGGAACCCGCCACCCCAGAGCTCCTGGTCAAGGGAGATCCGCCATGGCCTGGTCCCCAGGCAGCCTCGTCCGCCGCGTCGATTTCGGCGCGATCTTCGGCACCGTCCTGATCCTCGCCGTCTTCACCGCGATCGATGACGGCTGGTGGTCGGGCGACACGCTCGGCAGCATCATCCGCTTCTCCGCCATCCTCGGCTGCATCGCCATGGGCCAGGCGCTGGTGATCATGGCGCGGGAGATCGACCTGTCGGTCGGGTCGGTCTACGGCCTGGCCGGCATCGCCTTCATCACGCTGGAGGCCGATCTCGGCGTGCCGGGCGCGATCATCGCCGGCCTCGCCATCGCGGCCGCCGTCGGCTTCCTCCAGGCCATGGCGGTGCTGCGGGGCAGGGTGCCGTCGATGATCGTCACGCTCGGCGGCCTCTTCGCCGTGCGCGGCCTGATCTATCTGTGGACCGGCGGCACCGTGCGGTCGCTGCCCGAGGCCGCCCGGACCCATTGGCTCACCCGGCTGTTCGGCGGCGAGGTGTTCGGCATCCAGGCGGCGATCGTCTGGGCGCTGGTCGTGCTCGCCCTCCTGTCCTTGCTGCTGTGGCGGATGCGTTTCGGCAACCGGCTGCTGGCGACCGGCGGCGATCCCGCCACGGCGCTGAGCCAGGGCGTGCGGACCGACCGGACCAAGACGGCGGCCTTCGTCCTCTGCTCGCTGCTGTCGGGCTTCGCCGGTATCCTCACCCTGACCAATGCGCCGCAGACCCATGTCACCCTGGGCGACATGATGGAGCTGGAGGCGATCGCCGCAGCGGTGATCGGCGGCTGCGCGCTGGCGGGCGGCCGCGGCTCCCTGATCGGCGCGGTGCTGGGCGCCTTCGTCATCACCAGCGTCCGGTTCGAGCTGATCCGGCTCGGCGCGCCGGGCTCCTGGTACATCACCTTCGTCGGGATCGTGCTGATCGCGGCGGTCATCTTCAACCACTCGCTGGCCTTCTGGGTCGGGCGACGGGCATGAGGGCCATGGCCATGCCGAGCGACACCCCCTTGATCGAGGTCCGCAACCTCAACCTGTTCTTCGGGGCCTTCCATGCGCTGAAGGACGTCTCGCTGTCCCTGCACGCCGGCGAGCTGGTCGGCCTGGTCGGCGACAACGGCGCCGGCAAGACCACGCTGATCCGCGTCCTTTCAGGCCTGCACAAGCCGTCCAGCGGCGAGGTCTATTTCGACGGGCGGCGAGTCGAGCGCTTCCACCCGAAGCTCGCGATCGAATTCGGGATGGAGACCATCCAGCAATCGGTCGGGCTCTGCGACAACCTGTCGATCGCCCGCAACTTCTATCTCGGCCGCGAGCCGGTGAAGCGCCGCTTCGGCATCCCGCTGCTCGACTTCGCCAAGATGCGCGAGGCCAGCACGCAGGTGATCCGCTCCTTCGGCCTGCGCGCGAACGTCTCGGCCGATGACGAGGTCGAGGTCCTGTCCGGCGGCGAGCGGCAGTCGATCAAGATCGGCCGGGCCGTGGCGTTCCGGAACCGGGTCGTGATCATGGACGAGCCGACCAACCACCTGTCGGTGCGCGAGCGCGAGCACGTCAACGACCTGGCGAAGCAGCTGCGCGACCAAGGGCTGCTGGTGATCTACATCACCCACGACATCTTCCAGGTCCACAAGCTGGCGGACCGGGTGATCATCATGGAGAACGGCACCAAGATCACCGATGTGCGCAAGCACGAGATGACCGCCGAGGCGCTGGAACAGGTGATCCGCGACGGCGGCCGGGTGGTCGAGGCCGAGAAGGCGAGGGCGATCGCATGAGCCTCTCCTTCCGCCGCCTGGCGCGCCGGCACGCCGAGATCGGCATCCTGCTGATCGCCGCCGCCCTGGTGATCGCCTTCGCCTCGACCTCCGGCGGGCGCTGGGCCAACAGCTACAACTTCGCCTCGATCGCCCAGGTCACCGCGACCCTGGCGATCATGTCGATCGGCGTGGCGCTGGTGATGTGCACCGGCGAGATCGATATCTCGGTCGGCTCGGTCTTCGGCTTCTCGGCGCTGATCTATCTCGGCACCTCGGCACATCTCGGCACGGTTCCGGCCGCCCTGCTCGGCATCGGCACCGGCGCTGCGATCGGCCTCATGAACGGCTTCCTGGTGACCTGGTTCCGGGCGCCGTCGCTGATCATCACGCTCAGCACGCTGATGATCTTCCGCGGCCTCTCGGTGGCGGTGACGGAGGGGTTCTCCTTCTCGGTGCCCTACGCGTCGCGCTCGGGCCTGCTGTACCAGATCCTCGGGGGCGGCAAGCTGCTCGGCGTCAACGTCGCCTTCTGGTGGCTGGCGCTGATCCTCGCCGTCGCATCGGTCTTCGTCTACGCCACGCCGCAGGGCAACCGGCTGCTGGCGGTCGGCGGATCGGCGGCGACCGCGCATTCCCGCGGCATCCGGGTCGACCGGGTCAAGGTCTCCGCCTTCATCCTGTCCGGCACGCTGGCCGCCCTGGCCGGGGTGCTGGAGGGCGGCAAGCTCGGCTTCGCCGATGGCGGGCTCGGGCAGCTGAGCGAGCTGCAGGCGATCGCCGCCTGCGTCCTCGGCGGCTGCGCCCTGGCCGGCGGCCGCGTCACCCTGATCGGCGTCGTCGCCGGCGCATTCACCCTGTCCTCGGTGCAGAGCTACTTGGTGGTGAACGGCGTCCGGCCCCAATGGTTCATCTTCCTGCTCGGCCTGATCGTCGTCGTCGCCGCCATGGGCGACCGCGCGTTGCGGGACTGGGCTTTGCGCGGCCGCTAGAGAGACAGAGAACAGCCATGACGAGAAGGCCTTACCAGATCGCGCTCTTCGGGGCCGGTCGGATCGGAACCGTGCATGCCCGCAGCGTCGCGGACCATCCCGAGACGCAGCTCCGCTACGTGATCGATCCGGCCGATGGAGCAGCGCGGGCACTGGCGCAGCGCCACGGCGCCGACCCGGCAGACGAGAGGACCGCGCTGGCCGATCCCGAGGTGACGGCGATCGTCGTCGCTTCCGCGACCGACACCCATGCGGAGCTGGTCGAGAAGGGGCTGAAGGCCGGCAAGGCGGTGTTCTGCGAGAAGCCGATCGACCTGTCGATCGACCGGGTGAATGCCTGCCTGCAAGCGGTCGAGGGCTGCGACCGGCCGCTGTTCCTCGCCTTCAACCGCCGGTTCGACCCCGGCGTCGCCGAGATGCGCCGCCGGATCTCGGCCGGGGCGATCGGCGATCTCGAGCTGGTGACGGTGGTGTCGAAGGATCCCGGCGCGCTGCCGATCGAATACCTCAAGGTCTCGGGCGGGATGTTCCGCGACATGACCATCCATGATTTCGACATGGTCCGGTTCATCCTCGGCGAGGAGCCGGTCTCGGTGACCGCGACGGCGGCCACCCTGACCGATCCGGCCATCGCCGCCGAGGGCGACATCGACACCGCCTGCGTCACGCTGCAATGCGCCAGCGGCCGGATCGCGGTGATCACCAACAGCCGGCGGGCCAGCTTCGGCTACGACCAGCGGGTCGAGGCGCACGGGTCGCTCGGCACGCTGCGCACCGAGAACGTGCCGCAGAGCATGCTGGTGCAGGAGCGCGAGGACGGGGTGCGGCGCGAGAAGCCGCAGTTCTTCTTCACCGAACGCTATGCCCAGTCCTATCGCGACGAATGGGCCCATTTCGTCCGCGTGCTGAACGGCGAGGAGGCGCCGTCGCCCTCGGGCGAGGACGGGCGCCGCGCGCTGCTGCTCGCCGAGGCCGCCTACCGCTCCCTGCATTCGGGTCGCCGCGTCGACCTGGCCACCTTCTGAGGACATCCGCCATGAAGATCGGTCTCGTTTCCGACTCGCTCGCCCATCTCGGCTTCGAGGAGATGCTGGACGCCGCCGCCGCGGCCGGCGTGCAGGGCGTCGAGGTGAACACCGGCAACTGGTCCCCGGCCCCGCATATCGACCTGCCGCTGCTGGTGCAGGATGCCGGGGCCCGGGCGCGGTTCCTCGCCGCTTTCGAGCGGCGCGGGCTGGAGCTGATCGCGCTGAACGCCAACGGCAACCAGCTGCACCCGGTGACCGGCGCGGCGCAGTCGCAGGTGCTGCACGACACCATCCGCCTCGCGGGCCTGATGGGCGTCAGGACCGTCTGCCTGATGTCGGGGCTGCCGGGCGGCGGGCCGGAGGATCGGACCCCGAACTGGATCGTCTCGTCCTGGCCGCCCGAGACCGGCGAGATCCTGGCCTGGCAGTGGCGCGAGAAGCTGCTGCCCTACTGGCGCGATCTGGCGGTGCTGGCGCGCGACCACGGGATCGAGAAGCTGTGCATCGAGCTGCATGGCGGCCAGCTCGTCTACAACGTCCCGTCGCTGCTGCGCCTGCGGCAGGAGATCGGGCCGATCGTCGGCGCCAATCTCGACCCCAGCCATCTGCTGTGGATGGGGGCGGACCCGATGGCCGCCGCCGACGCGCTCGGCGATGCCGTCCACCACGTCCATGCCAAGGACACCTGGCTCAACGCGGCGAAGCAGGCGACGACGAGCCTGCTGGAGAACGGCCCGCAAGGCGACGTGGCCGCCCGGTCCTGGAGCTACATCACCCTGGGCTACGGCCATGACGAGAGGTGGTGGCGCGAGTTCTGCTACCGGCTGCGGATGAACGGCTATGACGGCTGGCTGTCGATCGAGCACGAGGACGTGATGCTGTCGCGGCTGGAAGGCGTGCGCCGGTCGGTGCAACTGCTGAACGCGGTGGCGCCGGCCGAGCCGAGCGATTACGCCCCGCCGTCGATCTGAGGCCTGGACCGAAGGGGATGCACTGGCTCTGGCGCGCAGCCTCTGGACGGAAGCCGAGGGGTGTGGGACGTGGCGGGGAAAAGCGCAGAGCCGATCATCCTGTCCGATCGCGAGCGCGCCGTCCTCGATCGGATCGCCCGCCCCGGTGGTGGGCGGCAGGCGATGGCGCTTCGGGCCGGCATCGTCCTGCTGGCGGCGGAGGGGCTGAGCAACCGCTCGATCTCCGACCGGCTGCTGCTCGAGGAGCATTGCGTCGGCCGCTGGCGTCGGCGCTTTGCGCGCGAGGGAATCTGGGGGCTCTTTGACCGCCCCCGTTCGGGTGCGCCGCGGAAGAACCACGGTGAAGGCCGATATCGGCGATGATCGGTGCGCTTGCTCTGCGTTGAGCGGAGAGGCGGCAATGTGCGAGGTCACGCTCGACGGATGCGGCTCAAAGCCCGTCGGCGTCGAACCGCCTTAGCGGGGCGTCGAGGTTGAGCTCCAGCCCGAAGCCGGGGGCGTCGGAGACGTCCAGCCGGCCGTCCTGCGGCACCGGCTCGTTCCGGAACAGGCTGCCGAACACCGGCCGCACGCTGCGCCCGTCTGGGCTGTTCGCCACATATTCGCAGAACGGCGCGTTCGGCTGCGACATGACGTAGTGATAGCTGTAGGGGCCGCTGCCATGCGGCACCACCGGGATGTCGTAGGCGGCGGCATGGGCGGCGATGCGCAAGAGCTCGGTCAGGCCGCCGGCCCACATCACGTCCGGCTGCAGGATGTCGACCGTCCGCCCCTCGATCAGCCGGCGGAAGCCGTAGCGGGAATATTCGTGCTCGCCGGTGGTGAAGCGCGTGGCGGGCAGGGCCCGTTTCAGCAGGCCGTAGCCCTCGACATCGTCGGGGTGCAGCACCTCCTCCCACCAATGGATGCCGAGATCGGCGCAGGCGGTGGCCAGCTCGACCGTATAGGGCACGTCGAGCGCCATGTAGCAGTCGACCATCAGCGGGAAGTCCGGCCCGACGGCGGCGCGGTGCCCGGCCAGGAACTCCCGGTTCGCCCGCACCCCCTCGCGGCCGTCGGCGGGGCCGTGCGGCAGTGGCACCTTGCCGCCCCAGAAGCCCATGCGCTGGGCTTCCGCCGGCAATGGGCCGGTGCAGTAGAAGCTCAGCTCCGGCTTGGTCCGCCCGCCGATCAGCTTGTAGACCGGCTCCTGCCGGATCTTGCCCACCAGATCCCACAGCGCCAGGTCGACCACGCTGATGGTGGCCAGCGGCAGCCCCTTGCGGCCGTAGAACATGCTGGCGCGGAACATCTGGTCCCACAGCAGGTTCAGGTCGCGCGGGTCGGCGCCGATCAGGAAGCGCCGGAGATGCTTCTCGATCAGCCAGCAGGCCGGCGGGCCGCCGAAGCCGGTGGCGAAGCCGACGCGGCCCTGGTCGTCCTCGATCTCGACCAGGATCGAGCCGAGCACGTCGATGCCCCAGCTCAGCCGCGACGCCTTGTAGGGCGCATAGCCCGACATCGGGTTGGCGATCAGCGAGTCGATGATCCAGTGGCCGCCTTTCTGGCGATGATAGTCGCCGCCGTCCCCGGTGCCTTCGATCAGATATGTGCGGATATCGGCGATGCGCGGTGCGGTCATGATGGTGTCCGGAGGGTGGCGGGAACGGCTAGCGCATCAGCTGGCCGCCATTGACGTCGAGGGTGTGGCCGGTGACGTAGCCGGCCCAGTCGCTGGCCAGGAAGGCGACGCAGCGCGCCACCTCCTCCGGCGTCGCGGCGCGGCCGAGCGGGATGGTGGCGAGGAAGCGGGCCAGGGCGTCGGGGGCCACGCCGTCGCGCAGCATCGGCGTGTCGGCGGCGCCCGGCGACACGACGTTGACCGTGATCCCCTCCGGCGCCCAGGCGCGGGCGAAGGACTTGGCCAGCGCGATCACCCCGGCCTTGGTCGCGGCGTAGATGGCGGAGCCGACATAGCCGCCGGTGTGGGCGCCCTGGCTGGCGAACAGCACGATCCGGCCGTGTCCCTGCGGCGCCATCGCGGCATGGGCGGCGCGGCACAGATGGAACGGGGCGGCCAGGTTGACCCGCATCTGCCGGTCGATGGCGTCGTCGCCGACCTCGTCGATCGGCTGCCGGATCATCAGCGCCGCCGCGTTCACCAGGATGTCCAGCCGGCCATAGGCCTGGGCGGTGGTCTCGACCAGCTCGCGGCAGGCCGCCGGATCGGCCAGGTCGAACACCGCCGGCGCGATCCGGCCGTCCGCCCCTTGCCCCGCGGTCTCGGCCGCCCCGGCGGCGTCGCGGTCGGCGGCGGTGACGATGCAGCCAAGCCGGGCCAGCAGCAGCGCCGTCGCCCGGCCGATGCCGCTGGCCGCCCCGGTGACGATGGCGGCGCGGCCCTCGAGGCCCAGATCGTCGGTCATCTCCGCCCTCCCCGTCACAGCGGCAGCCGGTACTTGTCGATGCAGTCGGCGCGCGGCTCGACACCCAGGCCGGGACCCTCGGGCGGGCGCACCAGCCCGTCCCGGTGCCAGATCGGCGTGTCGACCAGCTCGTGCTGCATCGGGTTCTCCAACGGCTTCAGCTCGAACAGCCGCGCCGCCGGGCTGGCGACCGACAAATGCAGGCTGGCGGCGCTGGTCACCGCCGTGCTCCAGGCATGGGCGTTGACGGCGATGCGCGCCGCCTCGGCGAGGGCAGCCACCTTGCGGAAGCCGGTGATGCCCTCGGCCCGGGCGGGGTCGATGCCGAGCACGTCGACCAGCCCGGTGCGGATCAGCCGGGCATAGCCGGCCACGGTCCATTCCCGCTCCCCGGTGGCGATCTGGGTGGCGACGGCGGCGCGCAGCCGGGCTAGGCCGTCGAGGTCGTCGGGATGCAGCGGCTCCTCCACCCAGTCGATGGCGAAGGCCTCGAACCGGCGGATGGTGGCGATCGCGGTGGCGGCGTCCCAGCGCACGCCGTTGCCGATATCGATCATCAGCCGTGCGGCCGGGCCGGCGGCCTGGCGCACCGCGCGGACATAGTCGACATCGTGGTCGGGGTCCTGGCCGACCCGCGACAGGCCGCGCTTGCCGAAGCCCAGCTTGGCGCCCTTGAAGCCGCGGCCGATATGGCCCGCCACCTCGGCCGCACCCTCCTCGATCGTGGCGCGGTTGACATGCATGCTGGCGATCGCCGGCAGCGCCTCATGGACCCGGCCGCCTTGCCGCAGGAATCCCACACCGCCATGTCGATGCCGGCCAGCGCCATGGTGGCCAGGCCGCCCTCGCCGTACCACCAGGTGTGGCGCTTCAGCGCCTGCCACACCGCCTCGGGCTCCCGCACATCCATGCCTGCGACCACATCGGCCAGCCCGCCCTGGATCAGCGCGGCGACGGCACGGCAGGCCTCGGGCCACATGGCGATGCATTCGCCCCAGCCGGTCAGCCCACCCTCGGCCTCCAGCCGCAGCAGCACCGTGTGTCGGATATTGCCGTGGTCGTTCGGCTCCGGATAGCGCAGCACGATCGGGGTGATGCCCTGGATGCGCATTGGTCTCCTCCCACCGGCCGCTTCGGCGGCTCCTTCGTCCCGGTTCCGAACACCCTCTTGCCAGGGCGGCGGAACCGACACTACGATGCCTCAAAAGAATTGGCCTGTCCAATTTACCAGTGGACCGGAACTGAGGGGAGGAAAGGGATGATCCGCGCGCACCGCTTCCGGGGTTTCGCCATCGCCGCCGTTGCCCTGCTTGCCGCCGGCGCCACAGCCCGGGCCCAGGATTTCCACGGTTTCGATCCCGGCGCCTTCTCCGGCGCCATGCTGTCGGCCGACCAGCTCAAGGCCATGGTGGCCGACGCCAAGGCGGCGACGCCGCCGCGCAACGGCTCCGGCTACGTCATCGGCTTCGCCAACCTGCAGCGCGACATCTCCTTCGGGGTGAAGGTCGAGGGCGGGATCAAGGCCAATGCCGACGCCGCGGGGGTCGAGCTCGCCGTCGCCGACAACCGGCTGGACGGGCCGACCGCCCTGGCCAATGCCGAGAGCTTCGTCCGCCGCAACGCCGACTTCGTCATCGAATTCCAGACCGACGTGAATTTCGGACCGGCGGTGATGAACCAGTTCGACACCGCCGGCATCAAGGTGGCGGCGATCGACATCCCGATGCCGAACGCCACCTTCTTCGGCGCCAACAACCCGCGCTCCGGCTTCATGGGCGGGTCCTACCTGGCCCAGGCCGCGGTCGCGGAATACGGCGCCGACAAGGTGGCGCAGGGCTATCTGGTGGTCGGCGAGCTGCCGCAATCCGGCGCCATCCCGGCGATGCGCACCGGCGGCCAGGTCGCCGGCTTCCAGGCCGAGCTGCCGGACTTCCCGGCCGATCACATCCTCAAGATCGACACCAAGAACACGCTGCAGGAAAGCTTCCAGCAGATGAGCAACCTGATCGGCCGCATCCCCGCCGGGGTGCCGATCATGGTGACCGCGATCAACGACCAGGCGGCGACCGGCATGCTGCGCGCCGCGCAGCAGGCGGGGCGCGAGGCCGACACCATCGTCGTCGGCATGGGCGCGGACGAGACCGAGACCCTGGCGAAGGAGGCGCGCTTCGTCGCCTCGGTCGGCTACTTCCCGGAGCGCTATGGCAACTACCTGATCCCGATCGCCCTTGCCACCCTGGCCAACAAGCCCCTGCCGCCGGCGGTGCTGGTCAACCACGTCATGGTGACCAAGGCGAACATCTGCGAGTTCTACCCGGACGCTGCCTGCGCCAAGGACGCCAAGGTCCTGGACTACAAGTTCCCGCAGGAGGCCTTCGCCAAGCACCTCGCCGCCCTGCGCGGGCTGGAGGAGCTGAAGGGCTACGAGACCCTGATCCCGAAGGAGTGACGATGACCGCTCCTCGCTTGGAGATGCGCGGCATCCGCAAGGCCTTCGGCGGCGTCGACGTGCTGCGCGAGGTCGAGCTGACGGTCGCGGCGGGGGAGGTGCTGGCCCTCTTGGGCTCGAACGGCGCCGGCAAGTCGACGCTGGTCAAGATCCTGGCCGGCAGCTACGGCCGCGACGCCGGCACGGTGCGGCTGGACGGCGCCGAGGTCAGCTTCGACCAGCCGCGCCAGGCGGTGGCCGCCGGAGTACGGCTGCTGCCGCAGGAGATCTCGGTGATCCCGGACATGACCGTGGCCGAGAACATCTGCATCGGCGACCTGCCGATGCGCGCCGGCCCCGGCTTCCGGGTGGTCGACACGGCGGCGATGCGCCGCCGGGCGGAGGAGCTGCTGCAGCAGCTGGGCTATCCCGGCATCGACCCCGCCGCCCGGGTCAAGGGCCTGAGCGTGCCGGAGCAGCGGATCGTCGAGATCGCCCGGGCCCTGGCCGGCAAGGCCCGCGTCCTGATCATGGACGAGCCGACGGCGTCGCTGACCGAGCAGGAGGCGGCGACGCTGTTCGCCATCATCCGCCGGCTGAAGGCGCAGGGCGTCGCGGTGATCTACATCTCGCACTATTTGTCCGAGGTGTTCGAGGTGTCCGACCGCATCGCCGTGCTGCGCGACGGCCGCAACGCCGGCAGCTTCCGCACCCATGAGGCGACGCCGGCCGAGGTGCTGCGCGCCATGCTGGGCGGCGTGGTCGACGACCTGTATGGCGCCGGCCCCGCCGCACCGCCGGGCGAGGCCGTGCTTTCCGTCGAGGGGCTGCGGATCCCGGGGGAGATCGAGGATGTCGACCTGACCGTCCGGGCCGGCGAGATCGTCGGCCTGTTCGGCCTGGTCGGGTCCGGGGTCGAGACGCTCGGCCGGGCGCTGTACGGCGCGCTCGGGCCGGTCGCGGCGCGGCGGGTCGCGATCGGCGGCGCCCCTTATGCGCCGCGCCATCCGCAGGCCGGCAAGGCCGCCGGCATCGGCTTCATCGCGGCCGAGCGCAAGCGTGAGGGCATCGTCGCCGAGCTGACGGTGCGCGAGAACATCGCTTTGCCGTTCCTGGAGCGCTTCCGCGCCGGCCCGTTCATGGATGTGGCGGCGGAGCGGCGGCACGCCGAGGGCTGGATCGATCAGCTCGGCATCCGCACGCGGGGCAGCGAGCAGCGCCTGCGCACCCTGTCCGGCGGCAACCAGCAGAAGGTCTGCATCGCCCGCTGGCTGGTCGACGGCATGCGCCTGCTGATCCTGGAGGAGCCGACCCGGGGCGTCGATGTCGGCGCCCGGCGCGAGATCTATGCCGAGCTGCGGCGGCTGGCCGATGCCGGCCGGGCGATCCTGATCCTGTCCTCCGATGTCGAGGAGGTGGCGGGCCTGTGCGACCGCGCCATCGTGCTCGACCGCGGCCGGGCGGTGGCGGAATTTTCGCGCGGCCGCGAGCCGGCGGAGCTGATGGCTGCGGCCAGCGCGCCAACAGCGGAAGGGGAGCTGAGGGCATGACGACGATCGACACTCCCCGCCGCTCCCGGGGCTTTGCCCGCGGTGCGCTCGGCCGGTCCTGGTCCGGCGTGGTGGTGCTGCTGCTGTTCTACGTGGCGCTGCTGGTCGCCTTCTCGCTGCTGTCGCCCTGGTTCCTGTCCTTCAACAACATGATGAGCATCGGCTCCAACGTCGCCTTCATCGGGCTGATGGCGGCGACCGGCACGCCGCTGATCATCGCCGGCGGGCTCGACCTCTCGGTCGCCGCGGTGGCCGGGCTGACCGGGGTGGTGCTGGCCCTGCTGCACGGGGCTGGGCTCGACATCTGGGGGGCGGCCGTGGCGGCGGTGCTGTGCGGCGCCGCGATCGGCCTGGTCAACGGCATCTTCACCACCGGGCTGCGGCTGAACCCCCTGATCGTCACCCTGGCGACCATGAGCATCATCACCGGCAGCGCCCTGGTGATGACCGGCGGCCTGACCCGGCCGCTGATGGTGCCCGGCTTCAACTGGATCGGCAGCGGCCGGCTGTTCGGCATCCCGGTGCCGCTGATCCTGATGCTGCTGTGCTACGGCGTGCTCTGGGTGGTGCTGGCGAAGTCCCGCTTCGGCCGCTTCGTCTACGCCTCCGGCGGCAATCCGGAGGCGAGCCGCCTGGTCGGCGTGCCGGTGGCGCGCACCCAGATCACGCTCTATGTCCTGTCCGGCATCAGCGGCGCCGTCGCCGGGCTGGTGCTGGCGGCGATGCTGGGTGCGGCGGCGCCGGATGCGGCGGGCAAGCACCTGCTGACCGTGATCGCCGCCATCATCCTCGGCGGCACCAGCCTGTTCGGCGGCCGCGGCAGCGTCTGGGGCACCCTCCTGGCCGTGCTGATCCTGGGCACGCTGAACAACGGGCTGACCCTGCTCGACGTCTCCAGCTTCTGGCAGGACGTGACCCGCGGCATCGTGCTGCTGCTCGCCGTCAGCCTCGACCAGATCCGCAGCCGCGCGGCGGGAGACTGAAGATGGTCGCCGGCCTCGACACTGTCGCCCCGATCGAGCGCCAGTCGGTCGCCGAGCAGGTGGCGAAGAAGCTCATGGAGCTGGTGCGCACCGGCAGCCTGAAGCCGGGCGACCAGCTGCCGCCGGAGCGCGAGCTGGCGCAGATCCTGCAGGTCAGCCGGCCCAGCGTGCGCGAGGCGCTGCGCGGCCTGCAGATCCTCGGCGTGGTCAAGATGCGGCAGGGTGGCGGCGTCTATGTCACGGCGCTGGAGGCGTCGGATCTGCTGGCGCCGCTGCAATTCCTGCTGGAGCTGAATGCGCCGACGGTCGATGCGCTGCACGAGGCGCGGATCCTGGTCGAGGGCACCATCGCCGGGCTGGCGGCGGAGCGGATCGACGCCGCCTCGCGGACCCGGCTGCATGCGCTGCTGGCGGTGCAGCGCGGCCTGCTGCGCGACCCGGTCGGCTTCCGCGTCTCGGACATGGAGTTCCACCGCGTCATCTACACCGCCTCGGGCAACCCGTTCCTGGAGCGGGTCGGCGGCTCGTTCTTCGTGCTGGGCATGGAATACCGCCGCATCGCCTCGGAGACACCGGGCGTGCTGGAGCGCAGCTTCGCCGACCACGAGGCGATCCTGGCGGCGCTCGACGCCCGCGACGCCGTAGCAGCAAGTGAGGCGATGCGGCGCCACATGACCAGCGTCTACGAGACCACGCTGGCGGCGATGGAGAAGGTGCGATGAGCAGGAAGGCACGGATCGCCGTGGTCGGCGCCGGCTGGTGGGCGGCGCAGAACCACATCCCGGTGCTGCAGCGGAATCCCGATTGCGAGCTGGTCGGGGTGAACCGGCTGGGCACGGCGGATCTGGCGGCGCTGCAGCAGCGCTTTGCCATCCCGGAGGGTTCCGAGGATGCCCTCGAGCTTCTGGATCGGGTGAGGCCGGACGGGGTGGTGGTGGCCTCGCCGCATGTGCTGCACCACGAGCACGCCGCCGCGGCGCTCGACCGCGGCTGCCATGTGCTGGTGGAGAAGCCGCTGGCGACCCGCGCCGAGGACGCCCGGGATCTGGTCGCCCGGGCCCGCCGCACCGGCCGCGCCATCCTGGTGCCCTATGGCTGGAACTTCAGCCGCTGGGCGCGCGAGGCCCGGCGGCTGGTCGGGGCAGGGCAGATCGGCAGGGTCGAGCATGTCGTGCTGCAGATGGGCTCGGCGTTGGAGGACCTGTTCGCCGGCCAGCCGATGGCCGAGACCCATGGCCACATGTTCCGGCCGCCGCCGTCGACCTGGGCCGACCCGAAGCGCGCCGGCGGCTATGGCTGGGGCCAGCTGGTGCATGCGCTGGGCCTCTTGTTCCGCATCGCCGATCTGGCGCCGCGCGAGGTCTTCGCCATGACCGGGGCCTCGCCGGCCGGCGTCGACTATTACGACGCCGCCACGGTGCGGTTCGAGGGCGGCGCCACCGCCGCTTTGTCCGGCGCCTCCACCGTGCCGAAGCATCGCGGGCCGCATATCGACCTCAGGATCTACGGCTCCGAAGGCCTGCTGCTGCTCGACATCGAGCGCGAGCGGCTGGAGGTGCGGCGCCGCGACGGCCGCGACACCACCGTGCCGATGGCGCTGGGTGAGGGCGACTACGGCTGCGAACGGCCGGTCGATGTCTTCGTCGACCTCTGCCTCGGCCGCGATGTCGAGAACGACGCGCCGGGCGAGGTCGGCATGCGCGCGGTCGAGGTGCTCGATGCCATGTACCGCTCCGCCACCAGCGGCCACGTCGAGAGGGTGTGACCATGCAGCTTTCGCTCACCTCCTGGTCCCTGCGCGCCTGCTCGCTGCAGGAGGCGGCCGGCATCGCCCGGGCGCTCGGCATCGGTGCGCTCGACCTCGGCTATTTCTACGGCCCGGCCCTCGACAAGGCGGCGCTGCTGGCCGATCCGGACGGGATGGCGGAGACGGTGCGGGCGCTCGGCATCCATGTGCCGAGCTTCTACCACCTGTTCGGCGACAGCCTGTCCGACCGCAACCTGGCCGACCCGCGCCACCGCGACCGCAACATCGCGGATTTTCGCAAGGCGGTGCAGTTCTGCGCACGGGCCGGGATCGACACCATCTTCATCCTGCCCGGCGTGTGCAACCCGGGGCAGGGGCGGGCGCAGGCGCTGGCGGAATCGGCCCGCTCGCTCAACGCCCTGGTGCCGATCGCGCATGACGCGGGGGTGGTGCCGACGATCGAGCCGCATGTCCACTCCTTCCTCGAAACCCCGGCCCTGGTCGAGGAACTGCTGGGCCGGGTCCAGGGGCTGAGGCTGACGCTCGACTACGCCCATTTCGTCTGCCTCGGCTACCGGCAGGAGGAGATCGACCCGCTGGCCGGCCACGCCGCGCATGTCCATCTGCGCCAGGCCCGGCCCGGGGCGCTGCAGGCCAAGGGCTACGAGGGCACGATCAACATCGAGGCCCAGCTGGCCACCCTGCGCGATGCCGGCTTCAAGGGACATCTCGCGCTCGAATACGTGCATCAGGACTACATGGCGACGCTCTACGACGACGTGCTGACCGAGACGATCCGGATGCGCGACCAGGTGCGGGGGTGGCTGGCATGACCGGGCGCCGGCTGACGGTCGAGGAGATCCTGCAAAGCGGCTTCTCGACCCCCTGGGACGCGCCGATGGTGCCGCCCTTTCCGTTCAGCTTCCGCGACGTCGAGGTGCTGACGCTGACCTGGCGCACCGACCCGGAGGCGGTCGAGCGGCTGCTGCCGCCGCCGCTGGAACCGACCAGCGACGTGGTGCTGGCGCATATCTACCGGATGAACGACACCGACTGGCTCGGCCCCTATGGCGAGTCCAACATCATGGTCGGCTGCCGGCTGCCCGGGACCGGCGAGGCCGGGTCCTACTCGCCCTATCTGTTCCTGTCCTCCGACATCGGCGTCGCCCATGGCCGCGAGGTGCACGGCCAGCCGAAGAAATCCGGCATCCCGACCCTGGAGGCGCGCGGCGACGCCTGGGTCGGCACCGTCGCCCGCAACGGCATCGACGTGATCACCGGCACGCTGGCCTACAAGCAGCGGCGCGACCGGATCGAAAGCCTGGCCGCGCATTTCGACTTCGCCACCAACATCAACCTCAAGGCGATCGACCATATCGACGGCCGGCCGGCGATCCGCCAGCTCACCGCCCGCCGCCTGGCCGAGGTGGCGGTGCATGAATGCTGGAGCGGCCCCTGCACGGTCGAGCTGCGGCCCAACATCCAGGCGCCGGTCTACCGGTTGCCGGTCAGGGAGATGCTCGACGGCTTCTACTGGCGTGCCGATTTCACCTTGGCGCCCGGCCGCATCCTGCACGACTACCTCGCCGCCTGACGACGGAGACAGCGAATGACGCAGCACGCCTGGATCCTGGAGATCCGCCCCGGCTATGAGGAGGAGTACAAGCGCCGCCACGACGAGATCTGGCCGGAGATGGTGGCTGCGCTGCAGGCGGCCGGGATCCGCAACTACTCGATCTTCAAGCACGGCCTGACCCTGTTCGGCCATTTCGAGACCGACGACCTCGACCGCACCATCGCCGCCCTGCGGGACGACCCGGTGAACAGGCGCTGGGGCGAATACATGGCGCCGATCATGAAGGTCGAGATCGACAGCCGCACCGGCTTCCCCTTCCTGCTGCCGCTGCAGTGGCACATGGACTGAGGTTCGCCTCGACGAAAAAACCCGCCCCCGTTTGCAGGGGACGGGCCGGGAAGACCGGGGCCGGACCGAAGTCCAGCCCCGCAGGATCAGGTGTATTACGTGCCGGACGCGATGGTGCAGGTGCCGGAGATCGGACCGGTCCGCATGCCGCGAGAGGCGTTGTTGATCCAGTTCCAGACCGCGTCGCTCTGCGTCTGGGTGAGCGCGACGAAGCCGTTATCCTCCGCGAGCTCGTCGGCCTCGGCGCGGGTGATCGTCGCGTGATGGCCGGTGATCCAGGAGACGAACTCCTTGATCACAGCGGTCTCGTTCGCCGGGAAGTAGCAGGTGTAGAAGTCGAGCATGGTGAAGCCGACCATCGGGTAGGCGGACGTGCCCGTCGGATTACGCAGCGCCGCGCTGTCGAGCGCAGTGCTCCAGGCGGAAGCGGTCTGGCCGGCAACGGTGGCGGGCGGCGCCGTGAAGCTCACGATGCCGGCCCGGGTGTTGGTGATCGACGGCTGGGCCCCCGTGTGAGTGGCAGAGGCGAACCTGGCCTGATTCTGCAGGACGGCCACCTGCGGGTTCGCGACGGCGGCATGCGTCACCGGGTCTTCCAGCGGCACCGGATTCGCGATCATGAGGGTGAAGTCCGGGCTGACGTAGCCGATGGCGCCGACCGTCTGGGAGACGACGCGGGCGACACCCTCGCTGCCAGCGGCCGAGACGAAGGTGCCCGTGGTCGGCCAGGTCACGGTGGTGGCGGCGCCGCCGGTCCAGTCGGCGAGGTTGCCGGCAGCAGTGCCGGTGTGGTTGTTGTTGCTGGAGGCACCGTCGAACCCGCCGTTGCAGACCTGCTCCAGATGGCGCGAGAGCAGGAAGGTCGTGCCGCTGCTGTCGGAACGGCGAACGACCGTGATCGGCCGGTTGGCGTGGTACTGCACGCCGTTGTTGTCCTGGGTCAGGACCGGGTCGTTCCAGTTGGTGATGGTGCCGGTGAAGATGCCGCAATAGGCCTTGCGCGACAGATAGACGCCGGAGGCGCCGCCGGCCGGATCCGCCCGGCTGATGGTGAGGCCGGTGGTGTTGACCGGGATCGTGACCGGGGTGCCGACGCTCGGGACCTGGATGGCCGGGCCGCGGGCGGCCAGCGCGCCGGTCGTGGTGTTGGCGTAACCGCCGGTCCCGGTGCCGAGATTCGCGGCGGTCAGCGTCCCGTCACTGCCCGAGAAATCCCAGAAGTTGGGGCCCGTGCCGTAGCCGGTGGTGCCCTCGGCGTAGGGGATGCTGGCGGTCTCGTACGGCGTGCTGCTCGGCGTGGCGGTCACCGAGGTCTGGCCGATCAGAGCGTTGACGCCGGCGCCGCTGCCCACCGGGGCGTAGGCGATGACATCCGCGCCGTCGGCCGGATAGCCCTTGGCCGCGGTGCAGGTCGCGGGGCGCGGGCCCACCAGCGGGGCGTAGAAGCAGTCGAACCACTGGCGGTAGAGCTGGAACGGCAGGGTCGCGCCGCCGGAGTAGATGGTCTCGGCCGAGGCCGGGGCGGCGGCAAGGAACATGCCGCCCGCGACGAGCGCGAGCAGGCTGCAAGACTTCAGACGGATAGACAAGAGTCGTCTCCTTCCTGACGTGTGGACGAGTCAAGGCTATGGCCGCCGGAACGGCGGTCACGCCGAAGGGAAAGGGACGAAGCCCGGCTCAGACCCATCCCCCTTCCGATTTCTTCCGTTCTGGAAGATCAAAGGTGGGTTATGACCAAAAAGGCTTTCTCCCCTCTTCCGAAGAGATAATCGCAGATGTTTCTGATGAATCGATTATTGATTCATTTAATATTCGTGAACTTCAATATTGAAACAATTTGGGATAAATATTGAATCTGTACATAAATTAAAACTTGTCGAGACGGGGCATGGATATTCGCGCTCCCGTCTCGACAGAACTGAAGGTCTTTATCAGAAGAACTGAGATCTCGTTAGAGAACGAAGTCGCCGGCGACCAGGGTCAGCGACTCGATCCCGTGCACCTCGATCACGAAATCCGCAGTGCGGTCGCCGTTCACATCCGCCTGGACCAGCACCGTCGCGGCATCGACCTGTTCGGCCCGCAACTGCCCGGCATGGCCCGAGAAGGCGTCGGCGCCGATGAAGGCGAAGGTCTGGTTGCCGCCCTTCGTGGTGTTGGCGTCGATGCACGACAGGTCGATGAGGTCGTGGTCCGCCGAGGTGAAGTCGGTCACGACGTCGGGCAGGGCCGGCGCGCTCTCCGAGGTGCTGGTGAAGGCGAAGACGTCCGCGCCGGCGCCGCCGGTGATGGTGTCGAACCCGGCGCCGCCGCTGAGGACGTCGTCGCCGTCGCCCCCGTCGATCTGGTCGTCATCGTTGCCCGCGGCGATCATGTCGTTGCCGTCCTCGCCGAGCAGCAAATCGGCGCCGGCGCCGCCGATCACGACATCGTTGCCGGAATTGGCGGTGATGATGTCGCCGCCATCGTTGCCGATCAGCAGGTCGTCGTTTCCGCCGGCGCTGATGAAATCGTCGCCCGCGCCGCCGTCGGCCGTGTTGGAACCGTCGCCGGTGTTGATCGTGTCGTCCCCGGCGCCGCCAAGCAGGATATCGTCACCCGCGTTGCCATAGATCGTGTCGTTGCCGGCGTTACCCTGCACGAGATCATTGCCGTTCCCGGCAGTGATCTGATCGTCGCCGTCGCCCGCCGTCACCAAGTCGTTGCCATCCCCGGCAACGATCTCGTCATTGCCTGCGAGGCCGTTGATGAAATCGCTGCCCGTGGTGCCGGCCAGGACGTCGTCACCCGTGGTTCCAGTGATCAAGCTCATGATTTTTCCCCCGGTTGAGGTTTGGAGTGTGCCTGCCGGGACGACCCCGACGGTCTGGCGAAGCCTGATGGGTCGCCCATTCCGCCTTGTGGAAATGCCAAGCAGATGCCGAGATATTACAGAAAATCTATTGCAGTCATGAGACTCTGTTGTGAATAAATCAAGCTATCATCAGTTTTTATATTTAAAAACACAACGAATCTCGTGAACTTGATTCGCGAGTCGCGAGATAAGCAAGAGTCAATACTGTGGCCTTATCGCGGCATGCGAAACCTCCTTCGGAATGGTCGGATGGCCATGATCATGAAGGTGAGGAGAAGGATTGTGGCTGGGATGGCCGCGACATTGAGCCAGATCAAGGCTCTCTCGATCGTCTCGACATCGGCGCGCAGCGCCTGCCGGACCTCGCGCAGCTCCTGCCGGGTGCCGACCACCTTGGCGCGCAGATCTTCGATCGCCTGGAGCGACGGCTCGGCGCCGCCCTCGGCGCCCTGGGCCGCAGCCATGTCGCGCTGGAACCAGGCCAGCCGCTCGGTCAGTGCCGCCTCGCTGTCCTGCAGCCGCGCCGCCGCGGCACGGCCGATCTCGGCGATCCGGGTGAAAGGCCGTGCGCCGGCGGCCCGGTTGCGCAGGGCCGACAGGTCCTGCGTCCCGGACAGCTCCTCCAGCAGCGCCAGCAGGAAGTCGCCATTGGCGGCGAAAGCCCGGGCCGGCTGCCCGGGCTGGCCGCGGGCGACCCAGAAGCGGTCGTCGAGGATGTCGGTGTCCGCGATCACCACGAGATCGAGCGCGTCGGTCTCGACCTTCCGCGTCGCGGCAGCGTCGGCCGGCACGCCGTCCGGCGGCTGGTCGGCGAAGGCGCTGCGGGCATGGCCGCCGACCCGCGCCGCCAGCACCAGCCGCTCGTTGCCGGACGTGTGGGCGGCCCACAGCGCCTGCGGATCGGCGCGCGGTACGATCTCGCCGACATCGACCGGCGTGCCGTGGTCGCTGGTGAACAGCAGCGGCGAGAAGCTCGTGGTCGCACCCATCAGCGGCCGCAGGATGCCGGCGGTGCCGACCGTGATCGGGCCCAGCCCGGCGAAGGCCGGATCCGCGGCGTCGCGGTTCCGCTCGCCGAGCGTCAGCCACACCAGGTGCTGCAGCTGCAGCGGCCGGCCGTCGTCCCGTCGCACGGTGATGCTGGAGGCGAGGGCGCGATCGCCGGCGACCCGGCCGATGTCGAGCGCCAGGCCCCAGCTCGTCCCGAACAGGCCGAGGGCGGAGAAGGAGGCGCCGCGCGCGGCCTGATCCGGCAGCCGCTCCGCCGCCGCCTCGGACAGCGGGTCGACCAGCACCAGGGCGCGGCCGCCGGCCATCAGGAACTGGTCGATCGCATATTGCGCCGTCGGCGGCAGGTCGCGCGGATGCACCAGCAGCAGCACGTCGATCTCGGCGGGGTCCAGCGCCGCAGTGCCCTTGGCCGCCAGGTCGTTGATCGCGATCGGCCGCAGGTCGAAATCCGCCTGCATGTCGCGATAGGCGGTGAAGGCCGGCAGCACCCGGCCGCCGAAGGCCAGCGCGCCGCCGAGCGGCAAGGTGCTGACCACCGCCACCTGGCGCCGGTCCGGCGACGCCAGCCGCGCGATCATGCGGGTCAGCTGCAGATCCAGCGTCGGCTCCTCCTCCGGCCGCAGGAAGGGGATGGCGACCCGGTCGGCGGTGCTGCTGCCGGCCAGGCCGAAATAGATCGGGTCGCCGCCCTTGGTCAGCGGCAGGCCCAGCAGCCCGTCCTGCACGGCGCGGTCCTCGGCATCGCTGAACGGCTCCGGGGCCTCGCGCCGCAGCGTCAGCCGGTCGCCGGCGGCGGCGGCATAGTCCTCCAGCCGCGCCTCGACCCGGCGGGCGTATCCGGCCAGGGCGGGGGACGCGGCGGCGAGCTGGTCGGACACCACCAGCCGCAGCGTCACCGGTTGGCTCAAGCCCCCGAGCACCGCGCGGGTGGCGGCGTCCAGGGCGTGGCGCCGGTCCTCGCTGAGGTCGATCCGGTGCCCGCGCAGGGCGCCGTCGGCCCAGAGATTGACGCCGACCGTGGCCGCCAGCGCGAGGGCCAGGGCGGCGAGGCCGGTCAGGCGGTGCCGGAGCGGTTGCCGCATCGCCGTCACCCCGCCCGCCGCAGGCCGAGTGCCACCGACGCCGCGAACAGGAAGAAGGCGGTGACGGTGGCGAAGAAGATCAGGTCGCGCAGGTCGATCACGCCGCGCGCCATCGGCCGGACATGCGGCAGCACGCCGAACACCGCGACCGCGTCGGCGATCCCGGCCGGCAGCCGGTCGCCCAGCAGCCCGGCCAGCGCCGGCGCGCCGGGGATGGTGACGAGCAGGCAGAGGGCGACACCGAGGATGAAGGCCACCACCTGGTTGCGGGTCACGGCGCTGGCGGCGGAGGCGACGGCGAGATAGAGGCCGGCGACCAGCAGGCTGCCGGCGTAGCCGGCGGCGATCACCCGGTGGTCGGGGTCGCCCAGCCAGGCGACGGTCAGCCACATCGGGAAGGTCAGGGCCAGGGCCAGCGCCATCACCGCCCAGCCGGCCAGGAACTTGGCCAGCACGGCCGTGCCGGGGCCGATCGGCAGGGTGAACAGCAGCTCGACCGTGCCAGTGCGCGCCTCCTCCGCCCACAGCCGCATGGCGATGGCGGGGGCCAGCAGCAGGTAGAGCCAGGGCAGGAAGGCGAAGAACGGCTCCAGGTCGGCCTCGCCGCGGCCGAAGAAGTCGCCGGCATAGATCGGCAGCGCCCCGGCCAGGACCAGGAAGACGATGACGAAGACGGCGGCGATCGGCGTGGCGAAATAGCCCGCCAGCTCGCGCCGGAACAGGGCGAGGCCGGCCCGCATCTCAGGCCGCCTCCGCCGGGCGCCGCACGTCCGGCAGGGGCTGTGCATCCGGCAGCGTCAGGGTCCGGAACAGCCCGGCCAGCCGGCCGTCGGGCGAGCGCCTGGCCAGGGTGGCCGGGGTGTCGTCGGCGCGGATCCGGCCGGCGGCCAGGATCACGGCGCGGCCGCACATCGCCTCGACCTCCTCCAGCACATGGGTCGAGACCAGGATCGCCTTGTCCCGGCCCATCTTGCGGATGGTGTCGTGCATCTGCTGCTTCTGGTTGGGGTCGAGCCCGTCGGTCGGCTCGTCCAGGATCAGGATCGGCGGGTCCGGCAGCAGGGCCGCGGCCAGGGCGGTGCGCCGGCGGTAGCCCTTGGACAGGGTCTCGATCGGCCGGTGCAGCACGGGCCCCAGCTCGACCCGCTCGGCCGCCGCCGCCACCGCCGCGCGCCGCGCCCGGCCGACCAGCCCGTGCACGCCGGCGACGAAGCCGAGCAGGCCGGACGGCGTCATCTCGGGATAGAGCGGCGCGCCCTCCGGCAGGTAGCCGAGCCGCCGCCGCGCCGCGATCGGGCGCCGCCGGACATCGATCCCGTCCAGCGACGCGGTGCCGGCATCCGGCTCGAGATACCCGGCCAGCATGCGCAGCAGCGTCGACTTGCCGGCGCCGTTGGGGCCCAGGAGGCCGACCACCTCGCCGCGCCCGATCTCGAGCGAGACGTCGACCACCGCGATCACGGGGCCGAAACGGCGATGCAGGCGGTCGGCGCGGATCACGCCCGGTCCTCTAGGCCGCGGCCGGGGCGTCGGCCCCGTTCGGGATGTCGGCGATCGGCCCGAAGGTCCGCTCGTACGACGCCACGGTCTCGGCCAGCTTGCGCGCCAGGTCCTTCATCGTCACCGGGCTCATTGCCAGGCTGACCAGCCATTCCGTGGCCATCGGCTCGGCCGAGGGCGACGGGCCAGCCCCGACGACGATGCGGGCGCGGCCGACCAGCAGCTGCGCTTCCGCCGCATTGGCGGTCAGGTGGAACAGCGAGAAGTAGCGGGTGTCGGGGGAGAAGCGCTCCCCGGTTCCGTTCGCCGCGCCGGTCTGCTGCGTGGTCATGCTCGTCTCCATCGGTTCTGCTCGGGTCACTGGGACGGGGCGGTGGATGCCGCGGGCGCCAGGCGGGACAGGATCTCCGTCACCGCGATCTCGTTGATCGCCGGCGGTGCGGCGCCGACCAGGCCTTCGATGTACTGGCGACGCAGCTCCGCCGCCTGCTGCCGGTGCACCGCTTCGACCAGCAGCGGCCGGACCTCGTCGAAGCCCTGCACCCGCGACGCCTTGCGGTCGACCAGCCGGATCAGATGCCAGCCGGCCTGGCTGCGGATCGGCGTGCTGACGGCGCCTTTCTCCAGCCCGGCCACCGCCTCGCGGATCTCGGGGATCAGCGCGTCCTCCGACAGCCAGCCCATGTCGCCACCCTTGTCGGCGCTGTCCTTGTGCTGCGAGGCCTGCCGCGCCAGCGCGGCGAAATCGGCGCCGCGGGCCCGGGCGCGTCGGCGCAGCTCGCCGATCCGGTCCTCCGCCGCCTTGGTCTCGGCCTCCGAGGCGCCGGGGGGCACCGGCAGGAAGATCTGCGCCAGACGCATCTCCGCCGGGGCGACGAAGCGGGCGGTGTTGTCGTCGTAGATCCTGCGCAGATCGGCGTCCGGCGGGTCTCCGGCCGGCGGCTCGGACCTGGCGGCGAGCCAGGTGTCGACGATCACCTGCCGCCGCGCCTGCTCGATCCGGGCCGCGACCTCGGGCCGGTCGGCCCAGCCGGCCTTGGCCGCCTCGGCGACCACCGCCCGGCGCGTCAGCTCGGCCCGGATCAGCCCGTCCAGCGCCTCGCGGCTGGCCGCTGCCTGGGCCAGCACCTGCGGATCGAGTCCGCGCAGGAAAGCCTCGATCTCGGCCGGAGACAGGCCGATCGCGCCCATGCGGGCCACCGGCTCGGCCGGCGGCTGCTGCGCCGCCACCGGCGCGGTGCCGAGCGCGAGCAGCGCAAGAAGGACCGGCACGCGCCTCATTTCGCCGGCCTCCGGTAGCGGGCGTCGGTCAGCTTGTCCTGGAGGTCCTGGATGATGGTTTCCATCTCGACGCTCTTGAGCTGGGTGAACGGCTCGTTCTGCGCCAGCACGTCGCCGAGATCCTTGCCGTCATAGGCGGCCAGCACCTCGCGGCCGACCTTGTAGAGCTGGTCGTTGGCGGCCTCGCAGGCCTTGAAGAAGCCCGAGGTCTGCTCCAGTCCGGCCTGGGCCGTCGCCCGCCGGCCCTCGGTGTCGCGCAGCTGCCCCTGGGTCCGGCCGAGGCTGCGCCGGGTCTGGTCCAGCTCGCCGCGCGTCGTCTCCAGGGTTGCGGCGGCGGTGTCAAGCTCGGCCTGCAGCCCGTCGGCCTTTTCGGTCGCGGCGTCGAGCCGGCCCTGCAGCTGGCCGATCTGGGTGCGCAGCTGCTTGGCCTCGGCATCGCGGGTGGCGATGGTCTGCTGCGCCTGGCTCAGCTGCGACTGCAGCGCCGTGGCCTGGTTCTGGGCCGTGCGCAGGTCGACCGTGGCCCGGCGCAGCGCCTCGCGCAGCCGGCCGACATCGCTCTCCTCCTGCGCCGCCGCCGCCGGGGCGGCAAGCAGGAGTGCGAGGCAGAGAGCCGGGATCGTCCGATGGCGGATCGCGTGCATCGGTCCCTCCGTCAGAAGCGGGCGTTGATGTCGAGCATCAGCGTGTCGACCGAGAATTTCGGGCCGCTGATCGCGTCGCTGCTCAGCCAGCGCAGCCCCAGCCAGACGTCGTCGACGACGCCGTAGTTGCCGGCCAGGATGTAGCCCTTGGCGTTGGTGCCGCCATTGTGGAAGTCGCTGTCGGTGAAGGCGTCCATCACCGCGTCCGATTCCAGGTATTTGTAGGTGAAGCTGGCGTTCCAGTCGTTGCCGTGCCGGATCTCGGGATGGCCGACCAGGATGCGGGCGAGGTAGCCCATGTTGCCGCTCTTGCGCCCCGCCTCGCCGACGCGGGCGTCCACCTTGTCCTTGTCGTAGCCGAGATTGGCCACCAGGTCGCCGGTCAGCACGACATGGATCGGGTCGAACATCGACAGGTCGAGCGAGGCGGTGACGTTCAGCTCCTGGAACTTCGAGGCCAGGCCGAAGGCGACGAGGTCGTCGCTGTCGATGGCGGGATTGCCCTTGTCGCCGACGTCCCACAGGCTGTTGCCCTTCTGCAGGAAGGACGGGATCGAGGTGTTGCGGCGACGGTCGTTGGCGTCGATCGCCCGCGGGTCGCCGAGCACGTTCTGGAAGTCGTAATAGGCGACGCCGAGCTTCAGCGAGGCGTCGTCATAGGGGCGCCAATCGACGCCGAGCTGGCCGCCATAGAGCACCTGGTCGCGCGAGGAGAAGGCCATCTCCTTCAGCGGGAACAGGCCGACCGCCCCCCAGGCGTCCAGCTGGTCCAGCACCGGCTGGCGGTAGCCGACGGCGAGGCCGTCGAAATTGACGTCCTCGTCCCACACCAGGTCGGTCGAATAGAACGGATTGGCGAAGCGGCCGGCGTCGACCTTGAGGGCGCCGCCGGTGTCCAGCGCATCGCCCTCGTACTGGATATAGGCGCGGTCGAGGTTGAAGTTCTTGTTGCCGAGCGACATGGACATGTCGGCATTGGTCGAGACCGGGTCGAGGTCGTTGCCGGTGGCGATGCGGACATTGGTGGTGAAGCCGTAGCCGAGATCGGCCTCGACGCCGAGCCGGGCGCGGATCTGGCCGCGATAGCGGTCCTCGCGGGTGTTCAAGGTCGGCGGGAAGGCTTGCGCGTCGTCCAGAAGCGTGCCGTAGCCGTCGTCGTTGAGCTTCTGGAAATCGAGGAACTCGGCGTTGTTCGGGTCGTAGTAGTCGGCCCGGCCGCGCACCCGGACGTCGCCATACAGCTTCACCTTGTCGAGCCAGGCCGGCAGCGTGCCGGGGTCGCCCCAGCGCTCGGTCTTGGCCTGGGCCAGCACCTCCTGCTTGACCTGGTCGCGGATCTGGTTGCGCACCACCTCCGGCACATAGGGCACCCGCACCGTGCCCGGCGGGGTGCCGGGCGGCACCGCTTGGCCGCTGGCCGCCTGGTTGGCCTCCGCCGCCCGCGCCTCCTGCTCGGCCTGGGTCAGCAGCACCTGCGCCTTGTCGCGCGACAGGATGCCTTCCTGGACCAGCAGCCGGATCAGGGCCAGGGTCGTCGACTGCTCGGTCGGCGGGGTCTGGCCGAAGGCCGTGCCGACAGCGAGAACGCTGATCGCGGCGGCGAGGCCGGTGCGCTTGAACATCAGATCCCTCATGCCCTGGACTGCTGGATGTTGAGCTGGATGCGCAGCGTCACCGGCGTGCCGCTGGGTGGTGCCTGGCGGAACGAGCCGAGCCTGCGGACCGCCTCCACCACGGCGTTGTCGACCGACGGGTCGCCGCAGGATTGCGCCAGGCGGACTTGGCCGATCCGCCCGTCCGACCCGACCGAGATCGCCAGCACCACCGAGGCGCGGCGGCCGCGCACCGTATCGCTGCCGTCGACGGCGCGGCGCAGGGCCGCGTCGCGCTGGGCGGCACGCTGGGATTCGACGAAGGCGTACTGGCCGTAGCCGCCGCCACCGCCGCCGCCCCCGCCGGTGCCGAGGCCGGTGCCGCCCCTGCGCGCGGTCAGGCAGGCGGCGCCCGAACAGGCCTCGCCCTCGGCGTCCAGCGCATCGTCGCCCGGCGCCTTGTCCTTCGGTCCCGGATCCGGCTTCGCCTCTTCCTCCGGCTTGGGCTCCTCCGCCTTCGGTTCCGGCACCGGCTCGGGCTCCTTGATCTCGGGGGTCTCGACCGGCTCCGGCGGCTTGATCTCGGGCTCCGGCGGCGGGGGAGGGGGCGGCGGTGGCGGCGGCAGCTCGACCATCTGGATCGGCGGCGGCTGGCGCGGCGCCTGCACCGGCTTGCCGCGCAGCACGGCCGCGCCCAGCACGATCACGGCCGCGACCAGGGCCAGGCCCATGCCTGCCCAGGCGATCCGCCGGATCCAGTTGGGGCGCTCTTCCATCGGACCGGCTCAGCTCGTCGCCGGGCGCTGCGAGACCAGCCCGACCTGCTGCACGCCGACGCGGCGCAGCAGGTCGAGCACGTCCATCACCCGGGCGTACTGCACCGCCTGGTCGGCCTTGATCACCACCGGGAAGTCGGGGACGGTCGCCTTGATCTGGGCAATCCGGCTCTCCAGCTCCGGCATCGTCACCGGGATGGTGTCGAGATAGACCTGCCCCTGGTTGTCGATCGAGATCGCCCGCATCTGCGGCTGCGACATGCTGGCGGCGGCGCTGGCCTTCGGCAGGTTCACCTCGATGCCCTGCACCGCCGCCGTGGTCATGATGATGAAGATCAGCAGCAGCACATAGGCGAGGTCGAGCATCGGCGTGACGTTGATGTCGTCATACGGCTTGTTCTCTTGCTGCACCTGCATGACGGATCCTCAGCGCGCATAGAATTCGGCCATCTTCGTCGTGAACTCATCGACGAAGACCTGCATGTCGGCGGTGATGTCGCGGATCCGGCTGGCCAGGTAGTTGTAGCCGAACAGGGCCGGGATCGCGACGGCGAGGCCGGCGACGGTGGCGACCAGCGCGCCGGCGATGCCGGGGGCGATCGAGTTGATGTTGACCTGGCCGGATTCGGCGATGGCGGCGAAGGTGATCATGACGCCGACCACGGTGCCGAGCAGCCCGAGGAACGGCCCGCCGGAGATGGCGATGGTCAGCACCACCATCAGCCGGTTGGCGCGCTGGATCTCGCGCGTCAGGGTGGCGTCGAGCGTGGCGCGGATCGCCGCGATCGATTCCGGCGACAGCACCAGCCGGCCCGGCTTGCCGCGCGCCGCCTTGGCCCGGTGGGTGATCTCCTCGGCGCCGACATGGTAGAGCCGGTACAGCGAGGCGTTGCGGTAGGTCTTCGCCTCGCTGCCGCCGGCGAGGCGGGCCGGCGCGGTGGCGTCGTCCGGGTCGCCCTGGTCGAGCGCGGCGAGATCGGCCACCAGCCGGCGGAACGGCACCAGGAAGCGCTTGTTGGCGCCGTCGACCCGGTTGACGTAGCCGATCTTCGACACCATCACCGCCCAGCTCAGCACCAGCATCAGGCCCAAGAACCCGATCACCGCCCAGCCGTCGACCGTGACCGAGGCGAGGATCGCGTTGAAATGGCCGAGGTCGAAGCCCGAGCCCTCTTCGTCGATGCCGAAGGCCAGCAGCCGGCTGTCGGCCGCGGCGCTCCGGGCGGCCAGCAGGATCGCCGGACCCGGCCGCGCCACCGTGGCGATCTCCAGCTCGTCCAGCTCGCCGACGTAATGGGCGAAGACCGGGGCGGGCGGAGCGGCAGGGGCCGCGGGTTCGGGTTCGGCCGCAGGAGCCGCGGACTCGGCCGGCGGGGTGCCGGGGGCGGGCGCGGCGCCCGGCACCGCTTCGGCCGGTGGCGGTGCGACCGGCTCGGGGGGCGGCGGGCGGACGAAGGGGCCACCCAGCACCGCGGCACCGGCCAGCGCCGGCACGGCGACGGCCCCGGTCCCGGCCGGGCGGCCGTCGACATAGAGCGTCACCTGCCCGGCGGCGACGGTGACGGCGAGATGGGTCCAGGTCCCGGCCGCCACCGGCGCCGAGGCCGCGATCCGCTGCGGCCCGGCGCCGCCGTCGACGCTGACGAAGGGCGTGGCCTGGTCGAGGCCGATGGCCAGGCCGCCGGACTGGATCAGGCCGGCGGCGGCCTCCTTCTCGTAGATCACGGCGTTGGGCTGCAGCGTGCCGGGCTTGATCCAGGCCGACCAGGTGAAGGCGCCGCCCTGCGGCACCGCCAGGCTGGGCGTCGCCGGCAGCATCACCGTGCCGGTGCCGTTGAAGCCGATGCCGCCGGCGATGAAGGAGGCGTCGACTTTCGCCGCGGTCGACTGCGCCGCATTGTTGGCGTAGCCGGTGGAATCGAGCGGCAGGGCCCCGGGCTCGGTGAAGTGCCAGACCAGGGCCTGGGCGGCGTCGTAGCCGGCCTTGGCGTTGCCGGTGCCGGCCGCCTTGTCGTTGCCCCAGTACAGCCAGATCGTCTGCGGCTTGTCGGCCGTCGCGTTCGGCAGGTCGACCCAGACCAGGCCCATCTCGAACAGGTTGTCGAACTTCTCGATGTGGAAGTTCAGCGGCGTCTTGTCGTCCTCGGCGATGACGCGGAGGTCGGAGCCGTCATCCTTGGCGGCCAGGAAGTTGAAGTTGGCGGCGGACAGGCGGATCAGCACCTGCGCCCGCCCGGCCATGCCGGGGGCCGCGCCGGCATTCGCGCCGAGATCGACGGTGATCGGCTTGCGCAGCGTCCATTCGCTGTTCCACCAGGCCGAGGCGGCCTGGGGCGTCAGCAGCAGCGCCAGCAGGGCGGCCAGCAGCAGCCGGACGGTCGGAAGCGGTCGGGTCGGGAGGAAGCGTCTCATGCTCGCATCGGTCCGGGGTCAGAGGCTGGCGCCGAGGGTGAACAGGATGCGGATGTCGTTCGCCTTGGTGTCGCTGGCATCGATCAGCGGCACCGCGAGGTCGACCGACCCGGTGAGGTGGTTCAGCAGCTTGACCCGCGAGCCGAAGCCGAGGCTGGCGAGCCGGAACTCGTCGTCCTGGCCGGGATTGGCGTCCTGCAGCCACAGCTCGGCGACGTCGCCATAGGCGTAGACCCGCCAGTCCTCGACCACCGACGGGTCGATCCACTGGCCGAGATTGGGCGTCGACAGGCGCAGCGCGGCGATCCAGCCATTGTCGCCGAGCTCCTCGGATTCGAGGTAGCCCGGCACGCTGGAGACGCCGCCGGCGCTGAACTGCTCGTTGCTGATCAGCGGCTGGCTGGCCAGCTGGCCGTCGAGCCGGGCCGTCAGCTCGAACTCGGCGGGCAGGATCTGCTGCCGCTCCAGCCCGGCGCGGAAATAGGCGAAGTCGGCCGAGGCGCCGGTGCGCTTCTGCTCGAACTTGTCGTCCGGGTCGCCCAGGCCGCGCAGCCCGAAGGTGGCGGACAGGCTGGCCGAGGTCGTGCCCTGGGTGTCCGGCCGGGTGGCGTTGTACTCGATCGTCGCCGTGGTGTAGGTGATCGGCGTCTCGGATTCGTCGGCGCCGAACAGCTGGCGCTCGCCGAAATCCTTCCAGTCCAGGCCCAGCATCAGCGTGTGGTAGAAATCCGGCAGGCCGGGCAGGGGCAGCACGCCGCGGCCGCCGACGATGGTGCCGTCGCCGATCACGTTCACCCCGCCCAGCGTCGCCACGTTGGAGGAGGAGGTGATGCCGTACAGCACCAGGCTCTCCTTCCACTCCGGGATGCGGAAGGTGTAGGTCGCGGCCACCGCCGAGGTCTGCTCCGGGTCCTCCGGCGCGGTGGTGTATTGCAGCGACACCGAATGGCCGAGCTGCCAGAGATTGTCGTAGCCGACCGAGCCGGACACCCGCAGCGGCTTGGTGTTGGCGCTGTACTGGTTGTTCAGCTCGACCGAGGCCTGGAACGGCGATTCGTCCTCGACATTGAGGTCGGCGTCGACCGTCCCCGGCTCCGCCCCCGCCTTCAGCTGCGGCGTCACGGTGCGGCCGGGCAGCCGGTTCAGCACCTCCGAATCGCGCTGGATCCCGGCCAGCTGCGGCACCGTGCCCTCGGCCAGCGACGGCGCCGCGCCCTTGATCCGGCCCAGCGAATAGTAGCGCGAGTTGCGCACCCGGAGCCGGCCGACCCGCGCCTCCACCACCTCGAGCTGGACGACGCCTTCGCGCACCGTCTGCTCCGGGATATTGACGGCGACGGTGATGTAGCCGGCATCGGCGTAGCGCTTCTCCAGCGCGGCGCGGGCGCCCTCGACGTCGTCGATCGTCCTGTCCGGCCCGAGGAAGGGGTAGATCGCCTCCTCGATCTGGACCACCGGCAGCACGGTGTTGCCCTGGACCTGGTACTCCATGATGTCGAAGCGGTTGGCAGGGGCGGGCGCGGATGCCGGCTCACCCGGCGCCGCCGCGGGGGCGGCCGGCGCCTCGGGCACCGCCGCCTGGGCGGCGGCGGCCAGCAGCGGCGCACACGCCGCCCAGCCGGCCACGACCAGCCTCGACCCCCTCCTCGGCCACATGGATTCCCCCTCCGCTGGCGCGGGCCCCGACACGGGCAAAAATGCAATAAAAACGCCACACATACGCCGTTCTGCAAATTCAGAAAGGCGAATGTTTCGATCATTTGTCTAGAAATCTGACTAGCACATACATACAGATACGTTCAATCACCGATCGCAAAGTTAGGAAGCATTTCGTGTGGACAAATCTTTGGTTGTTAACGAAAATGTAACATCGGATTATATGCATTTATACAGATAGATATCTGTGTAAATCTGTCATTGTATTGTCACGATTCCGGAGGGCGGCGACGCCCGGCGAGAGAATCCGCCGGGCGTGCCCGAGCCGCGCCTGCTGCCGGTCAGGTGCCGGAGCTGATGGTGCAGGTGCCGGGGATCGGGCCGGTCTTGAGGCCGAGGGTGGCGTCGTTGACAAAGGCCCAGACCCCGTCCTTGACCGTCTGGGGCAGCGGCACGAGGCCGCGGTTCCGGGCGATCTGGTCCGGCACGGCGGCGGACACCGTCGGATGGTGGCCGGTGTACCAGGAGACGAGGCCCTTCAGCGTCGCGGTCTCCGCTGCCGGGAAGTAGCAGGCGTAGAAGTCGAGTATGGTGAAGCCGACGATCGGGTAGGCGCCCGCGGCCATCGGGTTGCGCAGCGCCGCGGTGTCGAGCGATCTGCTCCAAAGTTCGGTGTTATAATAGGGGGGAAACGTCGGTCTGGGGGGGATGGGACCCCAGGGCGGCAAAACGAAGCCGGCGAGCGCGGCGGCGGTGTTGGCGACCGACGGCTGAGACCCGGTGTGCGTGGCAGAGATGAACCTGCTGTAATTTTGCAGGACGGCCACCTGCGGGTTCGGAACGGAGGCATGCGTCACCGGGTCTTCCAGCGGCACCGGATTCGCGATCATCCGGGTGAAATCCGGGCTGACGTAGCCGATGGCGCCGAGCGTCTGGGAGACGGTGCGGGCGACGCCGGCGTCGCCTGCGGCCGAGACGAAGGTGCCCGTGGTCGGCCAGGTCACGGCGGGGGCGGCGCCGCCTTTCCAGTAGGCGAGGTTGCCGAGAGCAGCGCCGGTGTGGTTGGTGTTGCTGCCGTCGCCGTCGAACCCGCCGTTGCAGACCGTCGTCAGATGGCGCGAGAGCAGGTAGGTCATGCCGTTGCCGTTGGAACGGACGACCGTGATCCGCCGGTTGGCATGGTACTGCACGCCGTTGTTGTCCTGGGTCAGGACCGGATCGTTCCAGTTGGTGATATAGCCGGTGAAGATGCCGCAATAGGCCTTGCGCGACAGGTAGACGCCGGAGGCACCGCCGGCCGGATCCGCCCGGCTGATGGTGAGGCCGGTTGTATTGACCGGGATCGTGACCGGGATGCCGGCGCTCGGGATCTGGATAGCCGGGCCGCGGGCCGCCAGTGCGCCGGTGGTGGGGTTGGTGTAACCGCCGGCTTCCGCGCCGGTCAGCGGCGTCGTACTGCCCGAGAAGTCCCAGAAGTTGGGGCCCGTGCCGTAGCCGGTGGTGCCCTCGGCGTAGGGGATGCTGGCGGTCTCGTACGGTGTGCTGCTCGGCACGGAGGTCGCCGACGTCTGGCGGATCAAAGCCTGGATGCCGGCGTAGCTGCCCACCGGGGCATAGGCGAACAGCGCGGTGCCGTCGACCGGATAGCCGGCCGCGGCGGTGCACAGCGCGTTGCGTGGCCAAGCATTCGGATCGAAGACGCGGCCGTAGCAGTCGAACCAGCTGCGGTAGAGGCCGAAGGCGGCGGTCGACCCGCCGCCGTAGATGGTCTCGGCCGAGGCCGGGGCGGCGGCGAGCAGGCCGCCCGCGGCCAGGGCGGCGAGGCCCAGGTGTGACAATCGCTTCATGGAAATATTCCCCTTCGATGCAATGGCTGGTCTTGCTATTTCGAGGAGGGGCGTGGAGCGGCGCCCCTTCTTCCCGGACCGTCATTCCCGCGAAAGCGGGAATCTCTTGCCGGTTCGCAGCGTGACGAGATCCCCGCTTTCGCGGGGATGACGGGAGTGAAGTTGGACGACCTCCGCCCGGCCCGGGCCGCTCCTCCTATCCCCCCTCGTAGCCGAGGAAGGAGCCGGTGATCAGCAGCGGCGGCGGTTCGTCATTGGGCCTGGCGTTGCGCTCCGCCTGGTCGCGCACCGACTGCTCGATCGCCCGCGTCGCCTGGGCGGCGACGTCGCTGACGCCGGAGATCGAGGCCGGGTTCACCGGCGCGCTCGGCAGGCCCACCGTCTGGCCGCCGACCTGGATGTTGTCGGCGTTCAGCACCTGCAGCGCGAAGACGTTGAAGTTGCCGGCGACGCGGATGCCGCCCTCGCCGGCATTGACCACGCCGTTCGGGGCATAGAGATCCACATCGCCCGGCGGCCGCAGCGCGCCGATGCCGCTGCCGCTGATCACGCCGCCGGGTTCGACCTGCAGCGTGCCGTTCAGGCTCAGGCGCACGATCGGCGGCGCGGTCGACACCGCGGCGCGCGAGCCGATGCCGGCGTCGATGTCGCCGAAGGAGGACCAGAACAGGATGTCGCCGCCGTTGGCGGTGAGGGCGCGAGAGGAGCGGATCAGGATGTCGTCGTCGGCGAACACCCGGATGTCGCCGCCCAGAACCGTCCACAGTCCGGAATCATTGGCGTTCTTCGGGTCCACGCCCGCCACGACGGATGTGGTCCCGAGCTGGATGCCGCCGCCGGGGATCAGGATCGAGATGTCGCCGCCGCGCGCCGTCTTGATCTGGCTGTCCAGCATGGTGATGCCGCCGGCGGCATAGCCTTCGCCGGGGAACATCACGTCGATAGCGGCATAGCCGCGGTCGGTGGCGCCGAAGCGTGGGCTGGAGGCGTCGTTGGCCTCGCGGCCGGAGGCGCGCAGCTCGGCGTAGAAGATGTCCTGCACCAGCGGGTCCTGCCGGTCCGCCGGCATCGCCCGGAACAGGGCGAAGGCGGTGGGGGCATCCAGACCGGTGCGGCCGCTCAGCCCCTCGACATAGGCGATCATCTGCGCGGTGTAGATCGACGATCCGTCCCCGGCCTGCAGATAGTCCTGCAACTCGGCATAGTGCGCCGGGTCCAGGTAGCGGGCCAGGAAGGCGGTGCGGTCCTGCTGCTGGTGGCCGCCGAGCCCGGCGAGGACGGTGATGTCCGCCCCCTGCTCCGGCAGGGCCAGGCTGCGCAGATTGCCGTCGGTGACGATGCCGCGGCCGAAGCCGAGATCGATGGTGCCGCCGGCCGAAACGACCAGCCGGCCCGGCCCGCCGAGCGTGACCCCCGCCCCGGCAGTGGATTCGAAGCCGCCACCCTGCGCCGTGAAATCGATGTTGCCGCCGGCCTGGATCAGGCTGACGTCGTCGGCGTTGGTGTTGGTGACTTCGAACGCCAGGTCGGCGACGTCGCCGCCGGCCCGCAGGTCCAGGCTCTTCGGCAGGACGATCGCTGTTGCGGTACCACCGGCCCCGGCGACCGGGGGATCTGCGCGGACATCGCCCTCCGCCGCATAGATCCGCACCGGGTCGGTGTCGCCGATATGGCGGCCGAAGCGCCGGTCCCCCTGTCCGCGGGTGCTGACGAAGTACTGATAGATGAGGTCATCGGCTACACCGGCCTCGGTCGGACGGGCGACATTGCTGATCGGGCTTGTCGGCGTCGGCGTCACTGCCGGATCGGCATCGGCCATGGCCAGGACGCTGAGCGGGGACACCGCCCGCCTGAACGCCATCAGCACGTCCTGGTCGGCGAGGAGTTCCAGGGTCCCGCGATCGGTGGCCGCCAGGACCATGCCGCCGTCGATCCGGATATCGCCGCTGAGCGCCGTGGCGCGGACCGTTCCGGGATACAGGGTAGCCAACCACGCATTGGCGGCGAATTCTATGGGCTGATAGCCGAGATCGGGGCGGACCATGAGGGCGGCCACCGCCGCCGCCGCATTGGAAAGCCGTATGTCGCCGCCAGTCGAGTCGAGACGGACCGAGCTTTCGGCTGTATAGGACATAAATCCCGGTTGCGAGACAAGGAAGTAATTGTATTCCTCGGCTCCCACGGGAACCAACATCGGGTCGAGCGCGGTCTCGATCGTCAGGTCGCCACGGCTGCGCAAGCTGAATTGCGCATCGCCGACCGCGAGGATGGTGTGCAGCGGCAATGTCTGGCCGCTCGGGTTGAAGACGTTTTCCGTGATGCTGGCCCCGCTCGTGATCGCCCCGCCGGCCTCGATCACCGCGTCGCCGCGGCCGACATAGTAGACGCCGCCGAGGATGTCGCCGAGCGCGTCGATCCGCAGGCTGCCGCCGTTGCGTATGTCGGTCTGCCCGGAGGAGGTGACCCAGCCGACCGTCGGGATCGCCGCCGAGAGGTTGGAGATGTCGTCGCCGGCCCGCAGCGTGACGTTGCCGCCCGCCAGCGCCCCCACGCCCTGCCGGAAGGTGTCGACATTGATCCACCAGCTGCCTGGCATGCCGATGGAGGGATTCGCTTGGCGCCAGACATAGCCGGTGACGATCTGCGACGTGGGCACGCCGTAGAGGCTGTCGCGGGCGGCGACCGTGATGTCGCCCCCGCCGGTCGGATAGGTGCTGACGACGCCCTCCGGCAGGAGGAAGCCGTCGTCGGACAGCTCGCGCGGATCGATCGGCCGGCCCGCGGTGTAGATCATGGCCGGCTGGACGCTGCCGGTGCCGGGATTATAGGTCGTGGCGACCCGGGCGCCGAGCACCACGTCCACGCCGGCGGCGACATCGATGTCGCCGGTGCCGGTGCGGATATGAAGCGGCCGGCGGGCCCTCACCGTATCGACCACGACGCTTCCCCTGGGGCGTCCGGCGGCCGGGTCGGGCAGCAGGTCGGCCTCGGCGCGCAGCGCCAGCGGGTCGGCGCCCGCCGCATCGGCACCGGCGACCAGGCGGTAGGACCAGCTGTCGCCGTCCTGCAGGAGGCTGATGGGGCCGCCCGTCAGCGGATCGGTTCCGGTGACGAAGCCGTCGCTGAGATTGCCGCGGAGGGTCAGGTCCCCGGCGGCGCGCAGCGTCAGCACGCCGACCATCCCGTCCTTGCTGAGAGTCCGCAGGTCCCAATTCGTGTTCAGCACCATGTCGCCGGTGCTGCGCAGCTCCACGCCCGCCTGGACGGTCACATTGCCGCCCAGCCGATCCTCGATGGCGCTGGCGCGGTTGGCGAAGGCCCGGACATCGGCCGCCACCTGATTGATCACGGTCTGGTTGATCGTCGATACGCCGTCGAACACCCTGTACGCCTCGACCGTTACCTGCCGTGCGCCGTCGATCCCGCTGCCGATCCGGTCGATCGCGACATCGGTGCCGCCGTTGGTCCGCGGCGCGCGCAGATGCACGGTGCCGGTGTCGCCGCCGGCGCCGACCGAGATGGCCGACCCGGACTGCAGGTCGAGCCGGCCGCCGTCCCCGGCCGCGAGCAGCACCGAGCCGCCCTTGCCGGCGGCGTCGGCCGCGACGCCGGAGGCGTTCAGCACCGCCCCGTTCGCCAGGGTCAGGGTCTTGCCCGCTGCCAGGCGGATGTCGCCGCCGGTGGCACCAACGGCGTCGATGCGGCCGCCGATGGCGAGGTTGCCGCCATCCGCCGACAGCGCGAATTCGCGGGCGGTGATGGTCCGGCCGGCGCTGAGCGCGACGTCGCCGGTGCGGATGCGCAGCCGCTGCGCCTCGGCGAAGCCGGCGGCCGCCAGCTTGCCCGCCAGCGTGTCGAAGCTGTCGTCGAGCGCCAGGACGTCGAGGTCGACCGCGCCCTGGCGGCTGCCGTCCGCCGCTGTGGCCTCGATCGTGCCGTTGGCCAGGAACCGGCCCTTGGCGGCATCGACGATCAGCCGGCCGGCATCGCCGCCCCGCTCCTGCCCGTCGATGGTGGCGCGGGCACCGCCGAGGGCGATGCTCGATCCGGCCTGCAGATCGACATTGCCGGTCGCGGAGGACAGCCTGACCACGCCGCCAGGTGCGAAACGGGTCTGGTCGAAGAAGCGGCTCGCCGTGCCGGAGGCATCGATCACCGTGCCGCCGGCGATGACGAGATCGCCGGCGTCCGCCGTCGCCTCCAGGATGCCGGCCCGGGCCTCGATCCGGCCGGCCAGCGTGACCGTGCCGCCCGACAGGCGCAGGCGGCCGCCGATCTCGTCGAAGCCCGGCAGGTTCGGCCCGGCCCGGCCCTGGAAGCTCAAGGGCCCGCCGGCCTCGATCGCGTTGTCCGATCCGGCGCCGGCCGACAGCGCGGCGGCACTCAGCTCCAGGGATCCATCCACTTGCAGCCGGTTCGGCCGGTCCTCGGTGCCGCTGCCGGAGGCCAGGTCGGTCGCGCTGCCGAGGCCGCTGGTGCCGACGATCCGCTCGTCGGCCCTCAGCGAAGCGGCGCCGAAGCCGGCAATCCGCACCGGGCCGTCGGCCAGGTCGATCCGGCCGCTGCCGGCGACCGGCTGGCCATCGTCGATTCGCGTCGTGGCGTTGATCGTCAGGCTGCCGCCGGCGGGGGTCACCGCCTGGGTGAGCGCGGAGCCGGTGTTGCGCAGCCGCACCGCGCCGGCGTTGATGGCGACGTTGCCGCCATGGCCGATCAGGGCCTGGCTGTCGAGTGACAGCGTCTTCAGCGCCGCGCCCTCGCCGGTGCCGATGGTGAGGTCGCCGTAGAAGTCGATGCTGCCGTAGCTGTGCAGGGTCAGGGTCTCGGTCTGCGCCAGCACGCCGAGCGTGCCGCCGCGGAACACCAGGCCCCCGTCAGGCGCGCCGTCGCCGAAGCTGATCTGCCGGGCGGCGGCGTCGATCGCCCGCCCGCCGGCGATCTGGCTGGTGGCCAGGATGGTGTCGCCGCTCGAATCGAGGGTCAGGCTGCCCGAGGCCAGGACGGCCGCTCCCTCCTGGATCGTCAGGGTGCCGGCCCCGCCGGTGGCTGCGCGCACGACATCCACCCGGTCGCCGGTGGACAGGCGCAGCAACGCGCCGCCGCCGCTGAAGCGCAGCGTGTCGCTTTGGCCGGCGTCGGCCCCGGCGGTGCGGATCACGCTGCCCGATTCGACCGTCACCGTCTTGCTCGCGGCCAGCAGGATCTCCGCCCCCTCCAGCGCGGTGCCCGGGCTGCGGACCACCACGTCGCTGGCCGAGACCGATACCTGGGTGCCGCCCCGCGGATCATCGGTCGTGACCTGGGCGGGGCTGCGCTCGCCGCCCAGCATCAGGCTGCCGACGCCGAAATCGTTCAACTGCTCGGCCTGCAGCAGCAGATAGCCCTGGGCGACCAAGTCCTGCGCGTCCGCCCCGGCGGACACCACCGCGACCTTCGACGCGGCGACGTCGAAACGGCCCAACTGTCCGCCCTCGGCCGGCGCGAACAGGCCGGTGCCGTCCAGCCGCAGCGTCTCGGTGGCATTGGCCACCAGTGTGCCGCCGTCGATCGGCAGGGTCGGCCGCATGACGGTCCTGCCGTCGGTCTGCTGCCGCTGCCGGAAGGCGTCGGACACGAAGAAGCTGTTGGCCTGGTACGCGTCATACTGCGCCCGCTGGCGCAGCACCTCGCCCGATTCGATGTGGAAGCCGGTCCAACGCGCGTCGGAGATGCCGGTGTTGAGCACCGAGCGGCGGCCGGCGACATAGGCGCTGCCGTCCGGCGCCCGACCGTTCATCGCCGGCAGCATGTCGAGGATGCCGTCGAAGGCACGGACGCGATAGGCCCCGGGCATCAACGCGTAGCGCGCCGGCAGCAGCACATAGGTGCCGGCCGGCAGGCCGCCGCCGCCCGACAGATAGATCCGGTCGCCGACCCGCAGCCCGGTGTTGGCGCCCTGCTGCAGATACTGGCCGCTGACCGTCGCGGTGCCGGTCACCACCGGCACGTCGGCGTTGAAATCGAGGGTGCCGACACCGGCCGGCCGAGACCCGCTCATATACCGGTCCCACGCCGCGTAGCCCTCATAGTCCGGGATCACGGCGAAGCTGTCGGGGTCGTTCAGCACATCGGCCGGCCCGCCCTGGCCGGGAACGAACTCGCTGGCCAGCAGCTCGCCGCCGCCCTGCACGTCGATCACGGCCCCATCGTCCACGGCCACCTGGTCGCCGCGCAGCCGCACCTCCTTCTCCGGCGGGGTGTTGATCTGCTCGCCGCTCGGATCAAACCAGACAGAGCCGTTCTGGATGAAGCCGAAAGGCACGGTCAGCCCGTCGGCCGAAACCGAGGTGATGCTGCCGGGGCCCAGCGTCACCGTGCTGATGCCCTCCAGGCCGCCGTCCCGGCCCAGGACGATCCTGCCCAGCGGTGCGCGGATGGTGCCGTTCTGCACGATGTCCGGGGAATCGATCGTCAGCTCGCCGCCGATCGACCACGGCGCCTCGGCCTTGCCGTTCGGCTCCACCGTGACCCGGCCCAGCGCTCCGACGGTGAACTTCTGTCCGCTCAGCGGATACAGCTGCGCCGTCCGGAACACCAGGTCGCCGGCGCTGTCCAGCCGCCCCGGACTGACGCCGCTGCTGGTCGATCCGCCGACGCGGATGTCGCCGCGGCTCTCGAACGTGGCGATCGTGAAGCCGCCGAATGTCTTCGTCGTCGTCGGCAGAGAGGTGTCCGGGTCGGTGAACTGATAGGTACCGCCAAGGCGAACGCCGCCTTGGATGTCGATCAGGTCCGCCAGGATCGAGAGCTGGGTCGCCGGGCTGACGAGCCGGTCGCGCAGGGCCGAGCCGGTGCCGTCCTGCACCAGCTCGCTCGATCCGCTGGTGAACGCCACCCGCGGCGCCTCCAGCACCACGGTGGAGCCGGGCGTCGCGGTGATGGTATAGGCCGAGATCTGGATCTCGCGGCCCAGCTTCACCGCAACGTCGCCGTCGAAATTGACGACGTTGTCGGAGCCCATCACCCAGGTGTCGAAGCCGCCGCCCATCGCCGTGTCGGCGGCGACGAAGCCCTGCCCGGCATGGGTGCGCAGCATGTCGGCGCCATAGCTGCCGCCGGCGGCCGGCGACAGGCCGGACTGCCGGATATTGAGCACCCGCAGGAGGTCGTCCGGCAGGCCGGGACGGTTGCTGCCGGCAAGGCCCGGCTTTGCGACCATTTCGGTGACCAGCGTGCCGCCCTCGGCGCCGGCGCCGCCGCCACGGCCCAGCAGGGTGCCGTCGACGAACAGGCCTTCGCTGCCCGCCAGCCGGATCGTACCGCCGTTGCTGGCAATGGTCTGCGGCCGCAGCCTCAGCCCGTACATGGTCATGCTGCGCAGGTCGATGTCGGTCGAGACGCCGGACACGTCCAGCAGGGCGCCGTTCTCGACGATCACCGCGCCATTGTACGAGACCAACGTGATGGTGCCGCCGTCCAGCACCGTGCCGCGGCGGGTTCCGTCGGTCGTCGGGTCCAGCTTGACGGCGCCACGGGCCAGCAGCTGGCCGGTGCGGCCGATGCGGACCCCGGCCTCCGGATCGTATGCGGTCGTCTCGCCCGTGGGGTCGCTCGTGACGCCGCCGGACAGCGTGATCGTCCCGGCCGGGGTCTCGATCGTGCCGTCGACCCGCACCATGCGCGCAGCCACCGCGGTGACCGATCCGCCCAGGCCCATCCGGACCAGCGAGCCCTCGCCGAAGACGACGTTGCCGTCCGCCAGATCGGTATCCAGGGTCGGGCTGCTGTCGCGGGCGATCAGGGTCAGCGATCCGGCCGGGCGCAGCTCCTCGGGCAGCAGCTCCAGGCCGGCGAAGCCGAACACGTCGCTGCCGCCGGTGCGCCACAGGTAGTCCGGGTTCAGCCGCAGCGACGCCGCTGTCGGCGTCACCACGGCGCCCGGCGCAATGGTGACGCCGCGATAGCCCTGCAGCGTCACATCGCTGAAGCCGCCGCGGCCCAGGAAACCGGGATCCAGCACCAGCGCACCCTCCGGCGCCAGCCCGCCGCCGATCCAGATCCGCTCGGTGCGTATGGTCAGCGTGCCGCCGCGATCCAGCCCATAGCCCCGGATCTCGCCGCCGAGGACGAGCCTGCTGCCGCTGATGCCGCCGAGGCTTGGGTCGAAATGGCGGCCGGAGGTCAACACCACGGCGCCGCCATTGCCCTTGATCAGCGACCCGTCGGTCGCGACCCAGCCGCCGGCCGAGACGTCGATCAGGCTGCCGCCCTCGAGCGTCAGGTCCCCTGCGGCGCCCAGGCTGATCGTGCCGCCATCGGGCAGGGCGGCGCCGGCCGGGCCCGACCCGCCGGGATACGGGTTGCCGTTTGCGTCGATCCGGTCGTTCACCCATTGCCCGCGCGCCGCCAGCCGCGCCCCGGACGCCAGGGTGATGTTCCGGCCGCCCAGGCTGATGGTGCCCGACGGCGTCTCGATCGCGCCGGCGACGAGGACGTCGCCGGCCTCTTCGGGAGTCAGGGGGTCTCCGCGGAGGTATCTCGATTCCAGACGGACCGAGCCGCCGGGGGCCGTCCGCAGAGTGACACCGCTCGGCACCTCGATGTTGCCGCCGGTGGTCGTGACCGCGATCTGGTTCACCCCCCCGGCGCCGACCTGGGACGGGTCCAGCGTCAGCCGGTCGCGCAGGTCGTCCGGCAGCGCGTCGCCCGGCCCGAACCCGTCCGGCAGCCGGGCGCCACCGGCGCCGAAGGTGACGTCGACCGGGCCGCTCAGATTGAGCGCGAGGCTGCCCAGCCTCGGCAGCTGGTCGCGCGCCCGTTGCCGCGCCCCGGCCGTGGTCCGGCCGGTGATCTGCCCGTCGAGCACTGCGGCGCCGGTGGCGATGGTGACCGAGCCGGCGTCCATGCCGTCGGTGTAGCCGGCCTCCCAGCGCGGACCGTAGATCTTCTGCTGGCCGAAGCGCTGCTCGGCGAAGGCGACATACTGGATGTCCGGCGTCGCCTCGCCGATGTCGTAGATCCGGCCGTCGGCACCCACCAGCTGGGTGGTGTCGAGCCAGCCGCCGCGATAGCGCACCTGGCCGCCGGAGACGTCGATGACGGCGCCGTCCCGGATCACCACCTCGCCGGTCCGAGTCGTGGTGTTCGAGGCGATCGACACGGTGCCGCCGGCCGCGCTGCGCTCCACCGCCGTGCGGCCGATGCTCCCGAGATAGCCGTCGATGCTGCCGATCGGCGAGCCCTCGCGGACATCGACATTCACCGTCTTGCCGAACAGGAAGCCGTCGCGCTGCAGCGGCGAGTTCAGCTCGTTGTTGCGCAGGGTGATCGAGACCTGGTTGCGCTCCATCGCCACCTCGGTCGAGGTGGTGCCGGACACGTCGATCCGGCTGCCCCGCTCCATGGTGAAGCGCCCGCCGCCGGGAAGGATGACGACGTCGCCGGCCGGCGCGTGGATCAGCGCTCCCCGCTGCATGACACCGCCGCCGCCGATGCCGACGAACGAATGCTGGAAGGCCTCGTTGTCGGTGATGGTGTCGCTGCTGTCCTCCGGCAGGACCTCGGTCACGCTGCCGCGATCGAAGGTCACCTCCGCGGCATCCCTGATGATGATCGAGCCGCCGGCGCGGACCGAGGTCGTCGCCGACAGGCGCCCCATTTGGTCGACCTTGTTGCCGGCGATGGTGATGTTGCCCCGGGGGGTTTCGATCAGGCCGGTGTTGACGACCCGTGCCTCGGGGTCGGGCGCGCCGCCGCCATCAACGCTGCCGTCGACCCGGACCACGACGCCACGAACCGTACGCTCCTTGCTGTGCAATTGTCCGTTGGGGCTTTGCGTATCGAAAGCGGTTGGGTCGTCGGTCGGATTCGCGAGCGCGACGAGGCGACCGGCGGCCATCACCACTTGGCCGGCCCGGGCTCGGATCGTTCCTTCGTTGACCACCGAGCCACCGAGAAGAATGACGCTGTTGTTGTCAGGCCCCTCGATCACTGCCCCGCGTTCGACGTGGATTCGGCCGGCCGTGTAGGATTGGCCGGTATCGTCCACGGCCTGGAAGTCGCTTGGCCGCTCCCTTTGGTTAGTAGTATCGGCTACGTTCTCCAGGATCCCCTTCGTGAACCGCTCGGTGCTGATGTTCAGCGACGACGCCACCAGGTTGCGGACATTGACCCTAGAGCCCTTGCCGAAGATCACGCCGTTCTGGTTGATCAGGTAGACATGGCCGTCGGCCTTCAGCGCGCCGTCGATCCGCGACGGGTCGGCCTGGCCGATCCGGTTCAGCACCGCCCAGTCGCGATTGCCCTTCTGGTCGAACTTCACCGTCTCGCCGCCGGCGATGTTGAACCGGTCCCAGTTGATGACGGCCTTCGGCTTCAGCTGCTCGATGGTCATCAGCTTGTTGGTGGCGTCGATCACCGGGTTCCTGGCGCCGGCATCCTCGATCCGGTTCAGCCGCATGCCGTCGAACAGCGCGCGCGGCTGGCCGGCCGAGGATGCCCGCGCCAGCGCGCCGGCCACGATGCTGTTGCCGCCGCCGCCGTTGCCGCCGCCGCCGTTGCCGCCGCCGCCGCCGCTCGCGGCGGTGCCGGAGCCGTCGCCGCGGACCAGCCGCATGCCGACGATCTTGGCGCCGTCGGCCCGGGCGGGGGGCACCGCCACCGTCAGGGCCGCCAGCCCGGCGAGAAGGGCCAGGGCGCTGCAGCCGAGGCGCAGCCGCCCCGACAGGATGCCGGATGCGGCGGACCCGAATCGGGTGGCGGTGGGAATCGGGGCGCCAATGCCGGCCATATGGGCAGCTCCAGGCTCGAAAAAGGACTGTCCGCGCTCTCTCCCCAGCGCGCCTATCCTTGCTGTCCTATCGAACCGGCCGGCTTCGCCACCACCGCGCGACTGTGAAATTTTCATGAAGCGGCGTCGGGTCCGCGTCGGCCGGTCGGCCAGGCGGGGCACCGGCAGCGTCGCCCCTGCCGGCTCTTCGCCGAGGGCTGTGGAAGAGAAAATTTGAAAGATATTTCAATACTTGAGATTTATTGACACGACATTGGGGACGCTTCATCGTCGCCAGGACTGGACGCGTATACCGCTCGCCAGAGAGGCCGCTGCTTCGACGGTAGAGCCAAGGAAGAAGGGGGAGAAAATGAACGCCTGTCGACTGGCCCTCCTGGCCGGCCTGGTCTCCGTGTCTCTGGCCCCCGGCCTGCCGGCCTCCGCCCAGGACCCTCTTCCTCTCGAAGGGCCGGGCCTCGGGAATCTCACCTACACCGATGCCGAGCTGTTCCGCGAGATTTCGACGATCAAGTGGAACACCGCCACCAACACCAACGGCATCCCGGTCATCCAGTACACCATCCCCGGCAACACCAGCCCGCAGAAGCCCTACGGCACCAATGTCGGGGTCATGCACAACGGCTATTTCCTGACCATGTTCGCGCCGGACAGCGGCGAGGCGACCGGCGGTTTCCTGCTGTACGACGTCAGCAACCCGCGCGACATCAAGCTGGTCAAGACCATCTACGAGCCGGACGGGCGGACCAAGGAGTTCCGCGAGCCGCACGCCTTCGGCCAGGCCACGATCGGCGGCAAGGACTACATCGCCGTGCCCAGCATCTATGGCGTCGAGTTCTGGGACTTCACCGACATCAACGACATCAAGCAGGTCAAGAAACTCGTATTGCCGGGGGTGAATGCCGGCGACTACGAGAACGTGAACTGGCAGATGTGGTGGCAGGCCCCGTATCTCTACGTGGCGTCGGCCAGCCGGGGCATGTTCATCGTCGACGCCAGCGATCCGGCCAATGCCAGGATCGCCGACCGCGGCAACGGCCGGTCCAACCCGGTGCCTTTGGGCGAGCTGGGCGGCTTCCGCGCCGGCCCGGTCTTCGCCATGGGCAACGAGATGGTGCTGACCTCGATGGAGACCACGTCGGGCTTCGCCAGCCTGGACATCTCCGACCCGCTCAACCCGACCCTGATCGGCGGCAAGACCACCCTGCCGAACTACTACGCCACCTGCTTCAACGGCCGGAAGCTCTACACCTCCGGCCGGAACGGCGACGGCAAGATGGCCGGCTACGACCTCTCGAACCCGCGCGAGGTCAAGATCGAGAACGAAAACACCCTGATCGAGGAAGGGCTGTACTGCGCCGCCCAGGACGACCATCTGATCGTCGGGGCGCAGCGCTACATCTTCAAGCTGGACGTCACCAACCCCGCCTCCTACCCGGAGATCGGCCGGTCCGAGCGGGTGCCGGACAACGCCACCGTCCCGCCGCGCGGCAACCGCGACCCGGATCTCGGCCAGGTCGCGATGCTCGGCAATCTGGTCTTCGTCGGCAGCGACCACGGCACCAACACCGCGTTCCGGCCGCACCAGAAGGCGCCGGACACGACACCGCCGGCGGTCCTGACGGTCTCGCCTGGCAGCGGCATGCTGCGCCAGGCGACGACGTCCCGCGTCGGCCTGGCGCTGTCCGACAGCATCCTGCCGGAGACGGTCAACGCCGGCACCTTCATCGTCCGCCCCAAGGGCGGGACGGCGCTGGCCGGCACCTACAGCGTGCAGCTGGGCATCGTCAACTTCTCCCCGGCCCAGCCGCTGCAGCTCAACACCGAATACGAGGTCGTGCTGACCGCCGGCGGGGTGAAGGACTACGCCGGCAACGGCCTCGCCACGGAGTTCACCTCCAGCTTCACCACCGGCAGCCAGGCGGTCCCGACCACCTATGTCAATCGCTGGCCGCTCGCCAGCACGCTGACCGACGTGGCCGGCGGCAATGACGGCAAGGCCGGGAGCCAGGACAGCTACGCCGAGGGCGGGCTGGACTTCACGCCGCGCACCACCGGCGTCGAGCTGGAGAGCGACGCCATCGCCGAGGCCCTGGGCGGCACCGCGACCGTCAGCTTCCGCATCAAGACCAGCCAGATCGGCAACAGCAATCCGTGGCAGGCCCCGGGCATCTTCGGGCGCGACCAGGTCGGCGGCGCCAACGACGTGTTCTGGGGCTGGATCGACAATGCCGGCTATCTGAACCTGTCGGTCGGCGACCGGAGCGCGACCAATCCGGTCACCCGGTCCGGCGCGCCGATCAATGACGGGCAATGGCACCAGGTCGCCATGACCCGCGACGCCGTGACCGGCGCCCAGGCCATGTTCGTCGACGGCGCCAAGGTCACGTCGACCGGCATCGCAGGGGTGCTGGGGCTGTTCGACAAGCTGCAGATGCTGGGGCAGATCCAGGGCAATCCGGTCGCCTTCAAGGGCATCCTGTCGGATGTCCGGGTCTACAAGCGGGTGCTGACCGACGCCGAGGTGGACGGCATCTTCAACCCCCGCCCGGCGGTGCTGCCGCAGCAGCAGGTCGCCAAGGCGGTCGCGCTCGACCCGGCCGCGCTGGGCCTCAGCGGGGCGAAGTACATCTGGAACTTCGGCGACGGCAGCGCGCCGGTCACCACCACGGCGGCCAGCCCGATCGCGCGCTACACCTATGGCACGCCGGGCAACTACACCGTCTCGGTGACGGTGGTGACCGAGGACGGCACGGAGACCTCGTTCTCCTTCCTGCAGAGCGTGATCCACCCGGTCACCGCCGCGGCCCCGACCCACACCAGCAACATCGTCGGCAACTCCACCGCGGTCTACGCCCTCGACCCGGATGCCGGGACCATCGCCGCGATCGACGCCGCCACCCTGGCCAAGTCCTGGCAGCTGGCGGCCGGCAAGGAGCCGAAGACCCTGGCCCTCGGGCCCGGCGGCAAGCTGTGGGTCGCGGTGCAGGGCGACGACAAGCTGCTGCGCATCGACCCCCTGACCAAGGCCGTCAGCACCTTCACGCTGGATTACGGCAGTGCGCCCTACGGCGTGGTCTTCACCCCGGACGGCACCAAGGGCCTGCTGACCCTGGCCGGCAAGTCGGCGCTGGCGGTGTTCAACCCGTCCACCGGGGCGATCACCGGGCGGGTGACGCTGCCGGGCGCCGGCGACGTGCGCGGCATCGCGGTCAGCGCGGACTCCAGGACGGCCTATGTCACCCGCTTCCGCTCGAAGATGACGCAGGGCGAGGTCTACAAGGTCAACCTCGCCACCCTCGGCACCCCGGCCGTGATCGCGCTGCCGGTCGACACCACGACGCCGGCCACCGAGGCCGCGGCGCCCGGCGTCGCCAACTATGTGAACCAGGTCGTGATCTCCCCGGACGGGCGGCGCGCCGTCCTGCCGTCGAAGAAGGACAACATCGTCCAGGGGCGCTACCGCAAGCAGATCGACCTGAAGGCCGACACCACCGTGCGCTCGATCCTGTCCCAGATCGACCTGGCGCAGGGCAGGGAGGTGTTCGCCGAGCAGATCGACTTCAACAACCGGGGGCCGGCGCGCGCCGCGATCTTCGCGCCTTCCGGCAACTACCTCTTCGTCGCCGAGATGGAATCGAACAGCGTGGAGATCGTCGATCCCTACCGCCGCGCGGTGGTGGGGTCGGTCGCCGGCATCGGCCGGACGCCGCACGGCCTCTATCTCGACGCCAGCCGGAAGCGCCTGTTCGTCAACGCCTTCCTCGACCGCCGCGTCACCGTCCACGACATCGGCAAGGTGCTGACCGGCGAGGATTTCATCACGCCGGCCCCGACGGTGATCGCCACCGTAGCGACCGAACCGCTGCCGGCCACCGTGCTGGCGGGCAAGCGGATCTTCTACAATGCCGCCGACCCGCGGATGAGCAGCGAGAGCTACATCTCCTGCGCCAGCTGCCATGTCGACGGCGACAGCGACGGCATGGTCTGGGACTTCACCCAGCGCGGCGAAGGCCTGCGCCGCACCATCTCGCTGCAGGGGCGGCAGGGCGTCGGGCCGGCCATGGGCAAGCTGCACTGGACGGCCAATTTCGACGAGCTGCAGGATTTCGAGAAGGACATCCGCGACGAGTTCGAGGGCGCCGGCTTCATGAGCGACGCCGACTACGCCGCCGCCATCGACCCGCTGGGCCCGAAGAAGGCCGGGAAGAGCGCCGACCTCGACGCCCTGGCGGCCTATGTCTCGTCGCTGAAGACCTTCCCGCGCAGCCCGTACCGGACGGCGCAGGGATGTCTGACGGCGGATGCCAAGCGGGGCGAGCAGGTGTTCCAGACGGCGAGCTGCACCACCTGCCACGGCACCGCGGTCAGCCAGGACAACCAGCGGCACGACGTGGGGACGGTCCAGCCGTCTTCCGGCACCGGGTCGGGCCAGCCGCTGCCCGGCACCGGCTTCGACACCCCGACCCTGCACGGCCTGTGGCAGTCGTCCTCGTACTTCCACAACGGCCAGGCGGCGACGCTGGCGGATGTGTTCCGCCCGAACCTCAGCGCGGTGCATGGCGGCAAGATCGGGGCCGGCAATGTCGCGGCCTTGACCGCCTATCTGCGGTCGCTGGACGGCCAGAACGCCTGCGCCGGGGTGGCCAGCCGCTAGTCGGCCCACCCGGTCCTCCGGACAGGCTGCGGTGGGGCAGCCTGTCCGGATCCCTTTTCGGTCATGCCGGCAGGAAGCGCCGGCGCTCCTCCTCGAAGCGGCGGGCGATGAACTGCCGGCACAGCGCCACCCGCCGCAGCCCGGCGCTGTCCGGATGCGACAGCATGAAGTAGCTGCGGCGGAAGGCGACCTCCGGCAGGATCCGCACCAGCCCGGGCACGCCCGCTGCGGCGAAGTCGTGCAGCACGCCGATGCCGACCCCGGCCCGCACCGCCTCCATCTGCCCGGTGACGCTGGCGCAGCGGAAGCGGCGGAGAGACCGGTCCTCCAGCGCCCAGGCATAGTCCAGCGCCGGGGCGTAGGCGTAGTCCTCCACCCCCGTCACCACCACATGCTCGGCCAGCCCGTCGGCATCCTTCGGCGTGCCGGCGGCGGCGAGATAGTCGGCCGCGGCATAAACCCCGAGGCTGTAATCGGTCAGCCGCGACACGATCAGCCGGCCCTCCACCGGCCGGTCCAGGCCGATCGCCAGGTCGGCCTCGCGCCGCGACAGCGAGAAGCTGCGGGGCAGGGGCACCAGCTCGATCGTCAGGCTGGGGTATTGCCGGGCGAAGCGCCCCAGCTCCCGCGCCAGGAAATGGTTGCCGAGGCCGTCCGGGGCGCCGATGCGCACCGTGCCCGACACCTCCGCCTCGTCGCTGCGCAGCCCCTCCGCCGCGCCCAGCAGCGCCGTCTCGATGCCCTCGGCCACCGGCAGCAGCCGCTCGCCGGCCTGGGTCAGCACCGACCCCGCCGGCCGCCGGTCGAACAGCACCGTGCCCAGATCGGCCTCCAGCGCATCCAGCCGGCGCGCCACCGTGGCGTGGTTCAGCCCCAGCTTGCGCGACGCGGCCAGCAGCTGGCCGTGCCGGGCGACCGCCAGGAAGACGCGCAGATGGTCCCAGTCCATGGCTTCAATTCCCGCACAACGGTTGCTCGATCCTGTGCGTTGATGCGCGCCGGGTAAAGCGGGAAGGTGCCGGCAGCAGAGGAGGAGACGAGATGCCGACCGAGATCCATCATTTCATCGCCGGCCGCCGGGCCCCGGGCAGCAGCGGGCGCACCGCCCCGGTCTTCAACCCGGCCACCGGCCAGCAGAGCGGCAGCGTGGCCCTGGCCTCGGCCGACGACGTCCGCGCCGCGGTCGTTGCAGCGAGGCAGGCGTTCCCCGGCTGGGCCGGCACCACGCCGCTGCGCCGCGCCCGCATCCTGAACCGCTTCCTGCGCATCCTGGAGGAGCGCACCGACGAGCTGGCAGCCGCCATCACCGCCGAGCACGGCAAGGTGCTGAGCGACGCCCGCGGCGAGGTCCAGCGCGGCATCGAGGTGGTCGAGTTCGCGACCGCCGCGCCGCAGCTGCTGAAGGGCGAGTTCACGGAGAATGTCGGCACCCGCGTCGATAGCCACGCGATGCGCCAGCCGCTCGGCGTCGTCGCCGGCATCACCCCGTTCAACTTCCCGGCCATGGTGCCGATGTGGATGTTCCCGGTGGCGCTGGCCTGCGGCAACTGCTTCATCCTGAAGCCGTCGGAGCGCGACCCCTCGGCCTCGCTGCTGCTGGCCGATTGGCTGAAGGAGGCCGGCCTGCCCGACGGCGTGTTCAGCGTCGTCCATGGCGACAAACAGGCGGTGGACGCGCTGCTGTTCGACCCCGACATCGCCGCGATCAGCTTCGTCGGCTCGACCCCGATCGCGCGCTATATCTACGAGACCGCGGCGCGCACCGGCAAGCGCTGCCAGGCGCTGGGCGGCGCCAAGAACCACATGATCGTGATGCCGGACGCCGATCTCGACCAGGCGGTCGACGCGCTGATGGGCGCCGCCTACGGCTCGGCCGGCGAGCGCTGCATGGCGATCTCGGTCGCGGTGCCGGTCGGCGAGAAGACCGCCGAGGCCCTGCTGGCGCGGCTGGAGCCGAGGGTCCGCGCTTTGGCCATCGGCCCCGGCACCGACCCGGAGGCCGAGATGGGGCCGCTGGTCACCCGCCAGCATCTCGACAAGGTGCGCGGCTACATCGACTCCGGCGTCGCCGAAGGGGCGAAGCTGGTGGTCGACGGGCGCGACTTCCGCCGCCAGGGCTATGAGGACGGCTATTTCATCGGCGGCACGCTGTTCGACCATGTCACCACCGACATGAAGATCTACCGCGAGGAGATCTTCGGCCCGGTGCTGTCGATCGCCCGCGCGCCGGACTACGAGACGGCGGCCGGCTGGATCAACGGCCATGAATTCGCCAACGGCACGGCGATCTTCACCCGCGACGGCGACGCCGCGCGCGAGTTCGCGCACCAGATCCAGGTCGGCATGATCGGCATCAACGTGCCGATCCCGGTGCCGATGGCCTTCCACTCCTTCGGCGGCTGGAAGTCGTCGCTGTTCGGCGACCACCACATGCATGGGCCGGAGGGCGTGCGCTTCTACACCCGGCTGAAGACCATCACCACCCGCTGGCCCACCGGCATCCGCGCCGGCGCCGAATTCGTGATGCCGACGATGAAGTAGGCGCATCTCGCGCTTGAACTCCGCAGACCGAGACATCGAGGGGCGTGCCATCCGGTGCGCCCCTCGTTTCTGTCCGGCCCTCCGCAAACCGCCTGATGTGCCGGGGCTGGCGGATGAGTTCAGGCCGGCCTGCTCGATCCAGGCGGTGACCGCGGCCTTGCGGCGGGCGCGCTCGGCCCGGATCATGGGAGCTAGGCGTGAAACAGCTCGCTGACGGACTCTCCCGCGTGAATCCGGCGCATCGCCTCGGCCAGGGCGGGAGCGATGGAGAGGACCACGAGCTTGGGATGGCGCTCGGCTCCGTCCACCGGAATCGTGTTGGTGCAGACGATCTCCAGCACGTCGTCCTGGGCGCCGAGACGCTCCAGCGCGCCGCCGCAGAAGAGGCCGTGCGTGCAGGCCACGCGGATCGACCGCGCGCCCTGGCGGCGGAGATGGCCCAGCAGCTCCAGCACCGTGCTGCCCTTGGCGATCTCGTCGTCGATGACGATGACGTCCTTGCCGCGGACCTCGCCGATGACGGTGCTGATCTCCACGCGGTCGTTCTCGTAGCGCTGCTTGGCGCCCATGGCGACGCCGGCGCCCAGCAGCCGCGCGAAGGCGGAAGCCTCCTTCGCATAGCCGAGGTCCGGCGAAACCACGACGGCGTTGGAGAGGTCGTACCGGCGGAAATGGCCGGCGAGCTCGCCGAGGGCGTGGAGATGGTCCACCGGCACGCTGAAGAAGCCATGGACCTGGGGCGAGTGCAGGGCGACCGTCAGGATCCGATCGGCCCCCGCCGCGGTCAGCAGATCCGCCACCAGCCGGCCGCCGATCGAGATGCGCGGCGCATCCTTCTTGTCCGATCGGGCATAGGCGTAGTGCGGCATGACCACGGTGATCCGCGAGGCCGATGCGCCGCGGGCCGCGTTGATCATCAGGAGCAGCTCGACCAGATGCTCCTGCACCGGAGGATTGAGGGGCTGGACCAGGAAGACGTCGCGTTCGCGGCAATTCGCCTGCAGCTGGACCTGCAGGCAGTCATTGGCGAAGCGCTGCACCCTGGACGGCCGGAGCGGCACGCCCAGGGCGGCGCAGATCTCCGCCGCCAGGCCGGGATGCGCGGTTCCGGAGAAAACAGCTAGATCCGCCATTGGTCCCCCTGGGCGCCCGGGTCTTCGGAACGGCGCCACGCTAGAGGCGGCGAGTGGCCTTGTCCACGGCAGGACCTTGCCTCCCCACGGGCATCGGCAATGCTGGAAAAGCGCAGGCGCCGAGCGGCTCGGGACGGTATTCCATCAGATCTTGCGGGCTGGCCGACCCGATTCACTCCATTCCAAAGAAGCATACGCCGCGTATGCGTATTGACATACGCGGCGTATGTTCCGATATGGCGGCATACGGGACGTATGTGAATGACCGTCCCGGTCAGCGGACCTGAACCCTGAAGCCGGGCGGTCGTCGCGACGGCGGGGTGGTCCGTCTTGTCCGCACAGGAGTGAAACGATGGCCAGACGCGATGCGATCTTCCCTGCCGGCCGGCAGGCGCTGTACGAGATCAACCGCTATTCGGCGGCGATCCGGTCGGGCGATCTGCTGTTCGTCTCGGGCCAGGTCGGCAGCCGCGAGGACGGGTCGCCCGAGCCGGACTTCGGCAAGCAGGTCCAGCTCGCCTTCGACAATCTCGCGGCCGTGCTGAAGGCGGCCGGCTGCACCTTCGACGACGTCGTCGACGTCACCACCTTCCACACCGACCCGGCCGCGCAGTGGGAGACGATCGCCCCGATCCGGCTGAAGGCGATCGGCGAGCCGCCCTATCCGAACTGGACCGCGGTCGGCGTGAACTGGCTGGCGGGCTTCGATTTCGAGATCAAGGTCATCGCGCGCATTCCGCAGGCCGCCTGATCGCTCCAGGGCAATCGGGTGAAGAAGTATTTTGCCTGTTTCATTGTCATGCCCGGGCTTGACCCGGGCATCCAGAGACTGTCGACATCTTCTGGATTGCCGGGTCAAGCCCGGCAATGACAGAAAAATAGCAAGTATAACGCGGTCCAGCCTCTTCGACCGATTGCACAGCTGATCGTCCATCCTCATCGACCCCATGGGGGCGCGCCGGTTCCGTCGGCGCGCCCCTTTTTCTTTGCCCTCGACAAACCGCTTGACGCCATCGGCAAAGCCCGCTTTCTTGGACGGAAGAAATTTCAGTTGTTGAAATATACATCAACAACCGGTCGCGGATACCGCTGCCGGAGCTAGGGAGGATGAGAGATGACGAAGTTGCGTACCCGGATCCTGGCGGGCGCCGCCCTTGGCGCGCTGCTGTCCGCCGCCCCGGCCGGCGCGGCCGAGCCGTTCCGCTGCGCGCCGGGCGAGCTCTACGCCATGAACGTGATGGTCTCGGGCGTCGAGTACTGGTTCCCGGTCTACGAGATGTTCAAGCAGGCCGGCAAACAGATGGGCTGCGAGACCATCTACACCGGCACGCCCGACTACGACGTCACCAAGCAGATCGCCAGCTTCGACCAGATCCTGGCGCGCCAGCCCAAGGGCATCCTGGTGCATCCGATGAACTCGGACCCGTTCATCGAGCCGATCAACCGCGCGATCGACCAGGGCACGGCGATCGTCACCTTCGCGGCGGATTCGCCGAACTCGAACCGCACCGCCTTCATCACCTCGAACAACGACCTCGAGGGCAAGGGCGCCGCCGACGCCGTGGCCGAGGCGATGGGTGGCAAGGGCGAATACGGCGTGCTGGAGAATCCGGGCCAGGACAACCACGACCGCCGCGTCGCCGCCTTCATCAAGCGGATGGAGGAGAAGTGGCCGGACATGAAGCTGGTCGCCCGCGCCGCCTCGAACCAGGACCCGAACAAGGCCTACCAGGCCGTGCTGTCGATGGCCCAGGCCAACCCGAATCTCGGCGCGCTGTTCATGCCGGAGGCGAACTCGGCCCTCGGCGCCGCCCAGGCCAGCGTCGAGCTCGGCGGCAAGATCAAGGTCATGACCGCCGACGTGAACGCCAAGATCCTCGACATGATCAAGGCCGGCCAGGTGTTCGGCTCGGTCAACCCGAACCAGGGCATGCAGGGCTATATGGGCTTCATGGCGCTGTACCTCGCCGCCCATCCCGACCTGATCGACCCGATGAACGACGCCAAGGGCGCCGGCCGGAACCCGATGGCGATCCCGTTCATCGACAACGGCTACGCGGTGGTCACGGCCGCCAATGCCGACGACTTCTACTGGGACAAGTATCTGAAGCGCCGCGGCACCAAGGGCATCGACGAGTAATCGCCGATCCGACTGCCGGCCGGGACCGTCCCGGCCGGCCTCCGCGACCATGAAAGCCTTCGACGTGTCCCTGCTCTCCGTCCACGACATCGCTAAGAGCTTCGGCCCGGTCCGCGCGCTGTCCGGCGTGCGGTTCGAGCTGAAGGCCGGCGAGGTGCACGCCCTGATGGGCGAGAACGGCGCCGGCAAGTCGACGCTGATGAACGTCCTGGGCGGCGTGCACCAGCCCGACCGCGGCACGGTCAGCCTTGACGGCAAGCCGGTGCGGATCCCCAGCCCGGCCGCGGCCCAGGCGTTGGGCATCGGGCTGGTGCACCAGGAGATCGCGCTCTGCCCCGATGCCACCGTGGCCGAGAACATCTTCATGGCCGAGACCAATGGCCGCCGCGGCCTCAGGCGCGGCCTGTGGCTGGACACGCGCGACCTGAAGCGGCGGGCCGAGGCGGTGCTGGCCAGCCTGCATCCGGTGCCGGTGGACGTGCGGGCCGGCGAGCTGCCGATCGCCAGCCAGCAGATCGTCGAGATCGCCAAGGCGCTGACCCTGAACTGCCGGGTGCTGATCCTCGACGAGCCGACGGCGGCGCTGACCGAGGCGGAGGCCGAGGCGCTGTTCGCCATCATCCGCGGCCTGCAGGCACGCGGCATCGGCATCATCTATATCAGCCATCGGATGGCCGAGATCTTCGCCATCGCCGACCGCATCACCGTGTTCCGCGACGGCGCCTATGTCGAGACGCTGCAGACCGCGGCGACGACGCCGGAGCAGGTGGCGGCGAAGATGGTCGGCCGGCCGCTCCTGGACCTGTACCCGCCGCGCCGCGGCCCGGCCACCGGCGCGCCGCTGCTGCGGGTCGAGGGCCTGTCGGACGGCGGCATTGTCCGCGATGTCGGCTTCGAGGTCCGGCCGGGCGAGATCGTCGGCTTGGGCGGGCTGATCGGCTCCGGCCGCACCGAGACGGTGCAGGCGATCTGCGGCCTCACCCGGTGCGCTTCCGGCCGCATCACCTGCGACGGGGCCGAGGTGCCGCCGGGGGACTATCCCGCCGCGATCCGGCAGGGGCTGGTCTATCTCAGCGAGGACCGCAAGGGCAACGGCGTCTTCCTCGACCTGTCGATCGCCCAGAATGTCTCGTCGCTGGACCTGCGGCTGGTGTCGGGCCCGGTCATGGTCAGCCGCCGGCGCGAGGCGGCGCTGGCCGAGGCGATGCGCCAGCGCCTGGGCATCCGCTGCGCCGGCGTGCAGCAGCCGGTGGCGACGCTGAGCGGCGGCAACCAGCAGAAGGTGGCGCTGGCCCGGCTGCTGGCGGTCAATCCGCGCATCCTGTTCGTCGACGAGCCGACGCGCGGCGTCGACATCGGCGCCAAGGCGCAGATCTACGCCATTCTCCGCGAGCTCGCCGACCAGGGCGCCGGCATCGTCGCGATCTCGTCCGAGCTGCCGGAGCTGATCGGCATCAGCGACCGTATCCTGGTCCTGCATGAGGGCCGCCTGGCCGGCGAGCTCGGGCCGGACGAGATGACCGAGGAGGCGATCATGCACCTGGCCTCGGGCCTCGGGTTCCAGGACCACCGGCAGGGCGCGCCGCGTCGTGCCGCCATGGGAGACATCAGATGAGCATGGCCGCCGTGACGCCGATGATGCGCGTCGTCCGGGTCCGCGAATTCGGCCTCCTGGCCATCATCGCCCTGCTGTTCGTGGCGATGAGCTTCGCCTCGCCCTATTTCCTGACCCTGTCGAACATGCGCGCGATCCTGCTGTCCTTCTCGATCGAGGGGATCGTGGTCATCGGCATGACCATCCTCCTGATCGTCGGCGGCATCGACCTGTCGGTCGGGTCGGTGGTCTGCCTGTCGATGGTGATCGGCGGCACGCTGTTCCTGGCCGGGCTCGACCCCTGGTCCGCCAGCCTGATCGCGGTCGCTTGCTGCGGCGCCATCGGCTTCCTGATGGGGCTGTGCGTCACCCGGATCGGGCTGCACTTCTTCATCGTGTCGCTGGCCTTCATGGTGATCACCCGCGGCCTCAGCCTGCTCCTGACCCAGGGCACGCCGCAGTCGCTGTTCTCGCTGCCGAAGGAATTCAAGTTCGTCGGCCAGGGCAGCCTCGGCGGCCTGCCCTTCGTGATCCTGATCTTCCTGTTGCTGATCGCCCTGTTCGACGTGCTGCTGCGCAAATCGGTGCTGTTCCGGCGGGTCTACTACACCGGCAGCAACGAAAAGGCGGCCCGCTTCTCCGGCATCGATACGAAGCGCACCAAGATCATCTGCGCCACGCTGTGCAGCACCCTGGCCGGCATCGCCGGGGTGATCTACATGGCCCGGTTCGGCGCGGCCACCCCGCAATTCGGCGTCGGCATGGAGCTCAGCGTCATCGCCGCCGCGGTGATCGGCGGGGCCAGCCTGAACGGCGGGTCCGGCACCATCGCCGGCGCGGTGCTGGGGGCGGCCCTGCTGTCGCTGGTCACGTCGTCGCTGATCCTGCTGAACGTGCCGGTGTACTGGCAGGACATCATCCGCGGCGCCATCCTGCTGGTGGCGGTGACGATCGATCACCTCCTCAACATGAACAAAGCCCGGGGCTGAGACCGATGCCGCGCCCGCTCTACAGCGAATCCGAACGACTGCGAAACATCCACCGCGTCCTGGTCATGTTCTACCAGGAGCACCGCTCCCAGGCGGACATCGCGGCGGAGATCGGCATCTCGCCGGCCAGCGTCAACCGCATGATCCGCGAGGGGCATGAGCGCGGGCTGGTCGACATCCGCATCCGCTCGCCCTTCGACGCGGAGGAGGGGCTGTCGGCGACGCTGAAGCGCCTCGGCGGCCTCGATTCGGCCGTGGCGGTGGCCGCGGTCTCGACCGATCCGGCGATCGTGCTGAAGGCGGCGGCCGAGGCGGCGGCGACGACGCTGCTGGAAGGCCTGGCCGACGGCATGACCATCGCCGTCTCCGGCGGCGTCGCCCTCTGCGCCACGATCGAGGCGCTGGCGCCGCCGCGGGCCTACGACGTCCGCGTCGTGCCGGCGACCGGCGGGGTCCAGGGCAAGTTCCGCACCGACGTCAACCACGTCGCCGTCGCCCTGGCCGAGAAGCTGGGCGGCAAGGCCTACCAGCTGCACGCCCCGATCTTTGCGGCGAACGAGGCGGAGCGGGCGGCCCTGCTGTCGGTGTCGACCATCCGCAGCGTGCTCGACATGGCGCGCGCCGCCGATGTCGCGCTGTTCGGCATCGGCTCGGTGCGCGACGAGCACGCCACCTACCTGACCCTGTCGGACACGGCCGACCGCGGCGCGATCGAGCGCGTCGGGGCCGAGGCGGAACTGCTGGCCCATCTGGTCGACCGCGACGGCCGGCCCTGCGACCACCCGTCGAACCGCCGGCTGGTGGCGCTGACGCTGGACGAGCTGGCGGGGATCCCGCGGCGCATCGCGGTCGCGTCGGGCGAGCGCAAGGTCGGGGCCATCGCCGCGGTGCTGCGCGGCGGCGCGCTGGGCCATTTGATCACGGACGACCGGACGGCGCGTGCGGTCGTCGAAAAGCTGGAGGGCAAGGATGCAGATGCAGCGTGAGATCGGGGCCAGCGGGATCCCTGCCAGCGCGGTGGGGCTCGGCACCTGGGCCATGGGCGGCTGGCTGTGGGGCGGCGGCGACGACGACGCCTCGGTGGCGGCGATCCGGGCCGCGCTGGATGCCGGCGTCACCCTGATCGACACCGCCCCGGCCTACGGCCTCGGCCGGGCCGAGCAGCTGGTCGGCCGGGCGGTCGAGGGGCGGCGCGACGAGGTGGTGCTGGTCACCAAATGCGGCCTGGTCTGGGACACCGACAAGGGCCGCCCCTTCGTCGGCCAGGACGACAAGACCATCCACCGCTATCTCGGCGCGGACTCGGTGCGGCAGGAGCTGGAGGCCAGCCTGCGCCGCCTGCGCACCGACCATGTCGACGTGCTGATCACCCATTGGCAGGACCCCACGACCCCGATCGCCGAGACCATGGAGGCCCTCTTGGCGCTGAAGGCCGAGGGCAAGACCCGCGCCATCGGCATCAGCAACGCCAGCGTCGAGGACCTCGCCGCCTACCGCGCGGCCGGGCCGGTCGACTGCGTGCAGGAGGCCTACAACATGCTCGACCGCGGGCTGGAGCAGACGCTGATCCCGCCCTGCCGCCAGGCCGGCATCGCCGTGATCAGCTATTCCAGCCTGGCGCTCGGGTTGCTGACCGGCCGGATCGGGCCGGATCGGAGCTTCGACGGCGACGACCTGCGCCGCACCAATCCGCGCTTCTCGGCCGAGAACCGCCGCCTGGTGGCCGCCTTCGCCGCGGACCTCGGCGGCATCGCCCGCGACCATGGCGTGGCGGTCGCCGATGTGGTGATCGCCTGGACCCTGGCGCAGCCCGGCATCACCTTCGCCCTGTGCGGCGCGCGCAACGCCGAGCAGGCCCGGGCGAATGCGCGGGCGGGAGAGCTGCGCCTGGCGGCGGACGAGCTGGCGGCGATCGACCGCGCCATCGCCACCCATCTCGGCCCGGTCGCGGCGGCTGCTTAGGTTCCAGGTTCGGGAATGATCAACTCACACATTGCCCCTTTTGAGTCCCCCCTCCCCTTGCGGGAGGGGGGCAGGGGGAGGGGTTCTGCGCGCGTCCGCGCGCGAATGGGCAGGGCACCCAATTCGCCGTCCGCGCCGATTTGCGATAGTCCGAGCCGGCTCGATCCGAGAG
>NZ_JBHYMS010000023.1:0-15440 GCF_042743185.1 Inquilinus sp. NPDC058860
GCCCCCTCCCCCTAGCCCCCTCCCGCGAGGGGAGGGGGGACTCGATGGGTTGCGGCGCCGCCCGTCATATGCCCAGAACAATTCGTGATCGTGGAATGCGGTCGGGGCTGGTGCCGGCGCGGCGCGCCCCTATAGTGCGCGCATGATCGCGCCGCCCGCCCTCGCCTTCTCGCTGCCGGATGCCGAGCCGCTGGTGCTGGCGCCGGAGGGCGGCGTGCTGCTGAGCGCCGACGGCGAGCTGGTGACGCTGGACCCGGCGGCGCTGCGCCGGCGGGTCGACGGGCCGCCGCTGCTGCTGTGCCACGCCAAGGCCGTCGGCCGGCGCTGCGGGCTGGAGGTGCTGGGCGCCTTCGACCTCCTGGAGCTGTTCGCCTTCGCCCGGCCCGGCCGGTTCTGCGTGCCGACGCCGCGCGGCCTCGCGGCAGCGCTGGGCCTGCCGGTGCCCGGATCGCTGGAGGATGCGGCGATCGCCCTGCCGCGCCTGGCCGAGACGCTGCTGCGCGGCCTGTCGATCCCCGCCGCGGACGAGCGCAGCGACCCGGCGGCGCTGGCGGCGCGGATGGGCGAGGCCGGTTGGCCCTGGGCGCCCTTCGTGGCGCGGGCGCTGGGGCTGCGCGCCCCGGTCGAGGAGTCGCGCAAGCGCGGCGCCTACCAGGTCTGGGCGCATCTGCCGGAATGGGAGGCCGAGCCGCCGAACCCGCCGCCGTCGCAGCACGGGGTCGAGCCGCGCGAGGCCCGCGCCCGGCTGGCGCAGATGCTGGGCCAGGGCGCCGAGCCGCGGCCGCAGCAGGGCGACTATGCCGGCGCCGTCGCCGCCGCCTTCGCCCCCCGCCCGGCGCCGGACGAGCCGACCGTGGTGCTGGCGCAAGCGGGCACCGGCACCGGCAAGACGCTGGGCTACCTGGCCCCGGCCACGGTCTGGGCGCAGAAGAACGGCGCGCCGGTGTGGGTGTCGACCTACACCCGCAACCTGCAGCACCAGATCGACGGCGAGATGGACCGGCTGTTCCCGGACCCGGTCTTGAAGGCCCGCCAGGTGGTGCTGCGCAAGGGGCGCGAGAACTACCTGTGCCTCTTGAACTACGAGGATGCGGTGCGCGGCCTGGCGCTGAACCCGCGCGACGCGGTGCCGCTGGGCCTGATGGCGCGCTGGGCCGCGGCGACGCGCGACGGCGACCTGACCGGCGGCGACTTCCCCGGCTGGCTGGGCGACATCATCGGCCGGCCGAACAGCACGGCCCTGGCCGACCGGCGCGGCGAGTGCATCCATTCCGGCTGCCCGCATTACAGCCGCTGCTTCATCGAGCGCGGCATCCGCAGGGCGCGCAAGGCACAGATCGTGATCGCCAACCACGCGCTGGTGATGATCCAGGCGGCGCTGGGCGGGGCGGACGACCGCGACGCGCCCAGCCGCTTCGTCTTCGACGAGGGGCACCACCTGTTCGAGGCGGCGGATTCGGCCTTCGCCGGCCACCTGACCGGGCTGGAGGCCACCGACCTGCGGCGCTGGCTGCTGGGCCATGAGGAGGGCGGGCGCCGGGCCAGCCGCGGCCGCGGGCTGAAGCGGCGGGTGGAGGATCTGCTGCCGGGCGAGGAGGCGCTGGCGGCGGTGGACGACATCGAGCGCGCCGCCCGCGCCCTGCCCGGCCCCGGCTGGGGCCGGCGCATCCATGGCGACGACCCGCGCGGCCCGGCCGAGCGCTTCCTGGCGCTGACCCGCACCCAGGTCTATGCCCGGGCCCAGGGCGCCGACGGGCCCTACAGCCTGGAATGCGACACCACCGATCCGGTGGAGGGGCTGGTCGACGCCGCCCGGGCGCTGGACGCCGCCCTGGCCGAGCTGCAGGCGCCGCTGCAGGCGCTGGCCCGGTCCTTCCGCGACCGGCTGGACGAGGAGGCCGGGTCGCTGGACCCGAACCAGCGCCAGCGGCTGGATGCCGCCGCCCGGTCGCTGGACCGGCGGGCGAAGATGGAGATCGGCGGCTGGCGCGGCATGCTGTCGTCCCTGAGCGAGCCGACGCCGCCCTGGCTGGTCGACTGGTTCGGGGTCGAGCGGGTGGAGGGGCGCGAGCTCGATTTCGGCTTCTACCGCCACTATGTCGACCCGACGCGGCCGTTCGTCGACGCGCTGGTGCGGCAGGCGCATGGCGTGGTCGTCACCTCCGCCACCCTGACCGACGGCGCCGGCGACGACCCCGACGACTGGCGGGCGGCGGAGGACCGCACCGGCGCCGGCCACCTGCCGCGGCCGGCGATCCGCGCCCAGGTGGCCTCGCCCTTCGACTACCCGGCGCTGACCCGCGTGCTGATCGTGCGCGACGTGCGCAAGGACGACCTGGAGCAGGTCGGCGCCGCCTATCGCGAGCTGTTCCTGGCGGCGGGCGGCGGCGCGCTGGGGCTGTTCACCGCGGTCAGCCGGCTGCGCGCGGTGCACCACGCCCTGGCCCCGGCGCTGCAGGCGGCGGGGCTGCCGCTCTACGCCCAGCATCTCGACGGCATGGATGTCGGCACGCTGGTCGACATCTTCCGCGGCGAGACCGACGCCTGCCTCCTGGGCACCGATGCGGTGCGCGACGGCGTCGACGTGCCGGGCCGGGCGCTGCGCCTCATGGTGTTCGACCGGGTGCCCTGGCCGCGGCCCGACATCCTGTCGCGCGCCCGCGGCGGCCATTTCGGCCGGCAGCGCTGGACCGACATGCAGACCCGCTTCCGCCTGAAGCAGGCCTTCGGCCGGCTGGTGCGGCGGGCCGACGACCGCGGCGTCTTCGTGCTGCTGGACCCGATGATGCCGACCCGCCTGTGCACCGCCTTCCCGCCCGGCGTCGAGGTGCAGCGCATCGGCCTGGCCGAGGCGGTGGCGATCACGAAGAAGTTCCTGGCCCTTGAGCCGCCAGCCGCTGTCACTCATTTGGACAGGAGTGTCGAATGAGCTGGCGGCTGCGCGATGCGAGAGACCGGTTCAGCGAACTGGTCGAGAAGGCGCTGACCGAAGGCCCGCAGCGTGTGACTCGTCGCGGCAAGCCGGCGGTGGTCGTGATCTCCGAGGCCGAGTACCGCAAGCTGATCAAGCCCGGCCGCAGCTTCGTGGATCATCTGCTGGCCGCGCCGAAGGTCGACATCGAGATCGAGCGGGTGAACGTCCCGCTCCGTGACGTCGATCTGTGACGCTTCTTCGCGCTGCCTCTCCCGCAAGCGAGACTTTTCTACAACGCCCGTTCCCTCTTCGTCATTGCGAGGAGGCGAAGCCGACGAAGCAATCCAGGAGCCAATGCGAGTGGCCCTGGATTGCTTTGCTGCGCTCGCAATGACGGTGTTGGGAGTTGTGAGAAGGTTTCGCAAGCGGGAGAGGTAACAACTCACCGTCTTGATGCGATGGAATGACCCGAGCCGGCCTGAACCTACTCCGCTCTAATCCGCGATCCGCTCCGCCGGCTGGTCGCGCCCGCCCTGGTGCAAGACCAGCCGGGTCGCACGGCCCGACCCGTCCACCTCGAAGGTGATCTGGGCGTCGACCACCTTGTAGAAGAACTCCCGCTCGCCCTCCGGGAAGATCTCAAACCTCTCCTGCCCGGTGGCCTGGGCCATCAGCCGGTCGCCGTCCCGCGTCACCGTGAGGATGAAGTCCGGCGCCAGCCGGTAGCGCCCGACATAGGCGTCGAACAGCGCGGGATCGACGGCGACCTGGTGGTGCGGCTTCGGCGGCGAGGACAGCGGCAGCGTGGGGTCCAGCAGGTGGAAGCCGATGTCGTCGACGCCGATTTCGGTCGAGGTGTTCGACAGCGCGACGACGCCGATCCGGGCCTTGCGCAGGAAGCCGACGAAGGAGCGGTAGCCGCCGGTGCCGCCATTGTGCCAGACCAGCTCGTCCTCGCCGCGGGGCATCACCATCCAGCCCAGCGCCACCTGGCCGCCCTTGGCGCCGTCGCGGCGGACCGCCAGCATGTCGTCCATCGCCGGCCGCAGAGGCGAATCGTCATAGCCCATTACGGCGCCGAGGAAGGCCAGCAGGTCGTTCGCGGTCGAGCGCAGCGCGCCGGCCCCGGCCAGGGTCGGCAGATACCAGTTGGGCACGGTCTCAAGCGCTGCGTCATGGCCCGGGGCGAGGCGGGCCTGCAGGTTGGGCGGCAGCTCGATGGCAGTGCTGCGCAGCCCGAGCGGTTCGACGATCCGAGTACGGACCAGCGTCTCGTAATCGGTGCCGGCGCGGTACGCCAGCGCCTGGCCGAGCAGCCCGGCGCCGAGATTGGAGTATTCGAATTCGGCGCCGACATCGCGAGGAAGGCGATAGCCGGACAGGAAGTCGAAGAGCTGCGCCTGCGTGTAGTCGGCATAGGGATCCCGGGGATCGCGCGGGGCGAAGTTCGCCGGCATCCGCGGCAGGCCCGAGGTATGGGTGGCGAGATCGACGAGGGTGATCGCCCGGCCGCGTTCCGGCACGCGGACCCCGACGGGCAGGTGCTGCGCCACCGGGTCGTCCAGCGCCACCTCGCCCTCCCGCGCCATCCCGGCCAGCAGCAGAGCCGTGAACACCTTGGTCACCGAGCCGATCTCGAAGACGGTATCGCCGTCCGGGATCCGCGGGTCGTCCCGGTCCAGCCGGCCATAGGAGACGATGCGCCGCCCCTCCGGCCCGATCACCCCGACCACGATGCCGACGCCCTGCTGCCTGGTATCGATCCGATCGACCAGCATGGCGCGGATCTCGGCATCCGGCGGCATCGGCGAGGGCGCCTGGGCGCCGGCCACGGCTGTCATCAGGCAGAGCCCTCCGGTCAGGATCAGGGATCGCAGCATCGCCAGCTCCGGCGGAAGGTGAGGATCTGGGAACGGCAGCCTATTTCGACGAGGCCAGCGTCGCCACCTCCGCCACCGCCTGCCCCAGCAGCGCCAGGTCCTGGGGCCGCGACAGGCGGTGGTCGCCGTCCTTGACCAGGGTCAGGCGGACATCCGGGCCGGACAGCGCCTCGGCCAGCCTGAGGCTCTGGCGCCAGGGCACGTCGGGGTCGGCCAGGCCGTGCAGCAGGCGCACCGGGCCGGCGACGGGCACCGGGCCGCGCAGCAGCAGGTGCGATCGCGCCTCCGTGATCAGCCGCCAGGTGATGCGGTAGGGGCCGTCGCCATAGGCCGAGGGGCGGTCGACGAAGCCGTCGCGGCGCATCCGCGCCAGCCCCATCTCGCCCAGCGCCGGCAGCATCAAATCCTCGGTGAAGTCGGGCGCGGCGGCGATTCCGACCAGCCCCGCCACCCGGCCCGGCCGGGCCAGCGCGGCACAGGCGGCGACCCAGGCGCCCATCGACGAGCCGACCAGGATCTGCGGCCCCTCGGTCAGCCGGTCGAGCACCAGGAGCGCGTCGGCGATCCAGTCGCCCAGCACCAGATCCTGGAACACGCCTCCGGAGGCGCCATGGCCGCGATAGTCGAAGCGCAGGAAGGACAGGCCGCGGTCGGCGGCGAAGCCGTCGAGGAAGCCGGCCTTCTCCCCCGCCATCGAGGAGCGGAAGCCGCCGCAGAACACCAGGCCGGGCCGGCCGTCGGGGAGGCCGGAGCGGCGGCGCCAGGCGACCGGCGTGCCGTCGGCCGCCGGGAGGGTTCCGGTGTCTTCCGTCATGGCGTCGCCAACAGGTCGCGGTAGAGGGCCACGTAGTCGACGGCGGCCCGGTCCCAGCTGAAATCCTGGGCCATGGCGCGGCGCTGCAGCTGCGCCCACAGCGCCCGGTCGCGCCACAGGCCGCAGACCCAGCTGATGGTGCCGGCCAGGGCCGGGGCGGTCGGGTCGTCGAAGCCGAAGCCGGTGGCGCGGTCCTCGACGATGGCGTCGTGGCTGGCATTGACCACGGTGTCGGCCAGGCCGCCGGTGCGGCGCACCAGCGGCAAGGTGCCGTAGCGCAGCGCGTACATCTGGGTCAGGCCGCAGGGCTCGGTGCGCGACGGCACCAGCAGCACGTCGGCGCCGGCCTGCAGCAGATGCGACAGCGCCTCGTCATAGCCGATGCGGACGGCGACCCGGCCGGGATGCGCGGCCGCGGCGGCCTGGAAGCCGGCCTCGAGCCCGGCGTCGCCGGAGCCGAGCAGCGCCAGCCGGCCGCCGCCCGCGACCAGCGCCGGGATGGAGTCCAGCAGCAGGTCGCAGCCCTTCTGCCCGGTCAGCCGGCTGACCATGGCGAAGAGCGGCGAGCCGTCATCCTCCGGCAGGCCGAACTCGCGCAGCAGCGCCGCCTTCGACAGCGCCTTGCCGGACAGGTCGTCCGGCCCGTAGGGCGCCGGCAGATGCGGATCGACCGCCGGGTCCCAGACGCCGTAATCGGTGCCGTTGACGATGCCGACCAGGTCGGACGCGCGGGCGGCCAGCAGCCCGGACAGGGCATAGCCGTAGTCCGGCGTCTGGATCTCCTGCGCATAGGTGCGGCTGACCGTGGTGATGCGGTCGGCGTAGTGGAGCCCGGCCTTGAGGAAGCCGACGTCGCCGAAATACTCCAGCCCGTCGATCGACAGGCTGTCGGGCGGCAGGCCGAGCTCCGCCGCCGTCGCGGCCGGGAACCAGCCGGGGAAGCCGATGTTGTGGATGGTCGTGACGGTGCGCGGGCGGATTGTGCCGGCGGCCTGGAACGACAGATAGGCCGGGGCGAGGCCGGCCTGCCAGTCATGGCCGTGCACGATGTCGGGCCGCCAGCGTGGGTCGGCGCCGAGGCCGAGGCGCGCCGCGGCCCAGCCGAGGGCGGCGAAGCGGCGGTGGTTGTCCGGCCAGTCCTGCCGGTCGGGGCCGAGATACGGGTTGCCGGGCCGGGCGAACAGGCCAGGGCAGTCGAGCACATAGGCCGGGACGGCGACGCCGTCGAGCTGGGCCAGCATCAGCTGCGCCGGGCCGCCGCCGAACAGGGCCGGATCCTCCAGCACCACCTCCGGCCGCCGCATCGCCTGCAGCACGGCGGGATAGGCCGGGACCAGGACCCTCGCGGCAATCCCGGCCGCCGCCAGCGCCGGCGGCAGCGCCCCGGCGACATCGGCCAGGCCGCCGGTCTTGACCAGCGGATAGATCTCCGACACAGCGTGCAGGACGTTCATCGATCCTCCGGACACGCCGGAGGCGCGTCGCCAGCCTCAACGAGTCCCCCCTCCCCTCGCGGGAGGGGGATAGGGGGGTCCTGCCGCAAGGACCGGCTTTTAGTACAGGCAAGGGCGCTCTGGTACCAAGCAAGCAATAGACTCATTCGCGCGCAGACGCGCGCAGCCCCCTCCCCCTGCCCCCCTCTCGCGAGGGGAGGGGGGACCAGAGAGCAAGCGGCGAGAGGCGCGGACGACATGGTCGCCGTCAATCCAGCGCGGCGATCATCGGCTGGGTGATCAGGACGATGCCGGTCTCGGTGCGGTAAAAGCGCTTGGCGTCGAGCTCAGGGTCCTCGCCGACCACCAGCCCTTCTGGGATCTTGACGCCGTGGTCCAGCACCACCCGGTTCAAGCGGGCGTGGCGGCCGATGTCGCATTCCGGCAGCACCACCGCCTCGTGCAGCCGGGCGAAGGAGTTGACCCGCACCTTCGAGAACAGCACCGATTGCCGGACGGTGGAGCCGGAGACGATGCAGCCGCCCGAGACGGTGCTGTTCACCGCCTTGCCGACCCGCGCCCCGTCCTCGAACACGAACTTCGCCGGCGGCAGCTGCTCCTGATAGGTGTAGATCGGCCAGTCCTGGTCGTAGAGGTCGAGCGCCGGGGTCACCGTGGTCAGGTCGATATTGGCTTCCCAGTAGGCGTCGATGGTGCCGACGTCGCGCCAGTAGGGCTCGGCGTAGCTCGGGTTCGGGATCGCGCTTTCGGAGAAGCGGTGGGCGCGGACATGGGCGGCGTCGACCAGGAAGGGCACGATGTTCTTGCCGAAATCGTGCTCCGAGGCCGGATCGGCGGCGTCGCGGCGCAGCTGCTCGGCCAGGAAGCGCATGCTGAAGACGTAGATGCCCATGCTGGCCAGCGCCGTGTCCGGCCGGCCCGGCATCGGCGGCGGGTCGGCCGGCTTCTCCAGGAAGCTGGTGACCCGCCACTGGTCGTTGACATGCATCACGCCGAAGGCCGTCGCCTCCATCCGCGGCACCTCGACACAGCCGACCGTGACGTCAGCGCCGGTGCGGACGTGATCCTCGATCATCGCCGCGTAGTCCATCTTGTAGACATGGTCGCCGGCCAGGATCAGCACATGGTCCGGCCCCTCGGCCTCGAAGATGTCGAGATTCTGCCAGACCGCGTCGGCGGTGCCGCGGTACCACATCGCCTCGTCCACCCGCTGCTGCGCCGGCAGCAGGTCGACGAATTCGTGCATCTCGGCCCGCAGATAGCCCCAGCCGCGCTGCAGGTGGCGCAAGAGGCTGTGCGATTTGTACTGGGTCAGCACATAGATGCGGCGGATGCCGGAGTTGATGCAGTTCGACAGGGCGAAGTCGATGATCCGGAACTTGCCGCCGAAATAGACCGCGGGCTTGGCCCTGCGGTCGGTCAGCTGCTTCAGCCGGCTGCCCCTGCCGCCGGCGAGGACCAGGGCGATCGTGCGCTTCGGAAGCTGGCGGATCGGGCCGTCGTCACGCATCCAGGGGTCCTCCCGGCTTCACTGTTTCCGGCAGAGTAACACCAGCTTTCGCGATCCGGCACCGCCCGTTTTCGGCAAATTTTGTCTGTTTCCGCCGGGACGTCAGCCGGCCGGGAATTGCGGCGCGTAGATCGCCAGCAGCAGCGACAGGGTGAGCACCGAGACCACGGTCGAGACCAGGATCACCGCCGAGGTGCGCTCGACATAGACGCCGTAACGCTGGGCGATCACGAAGGTCAGCGCCCCGGTCGGCAGCGCCGCCAGGATCACCGCGCTGGCGGTCCAGAACGGGTCCATCGGGAAGACGGTCGCGGCCAGGCCCCAGGTGATCAGCGGCTGCCACACGAGCTTGAGCACCGAGATCCAGCCGACCTCGCCGAGGCCGGTGCGCAGCGTCTGGCTGGCCATGAACAGGCCGATGGCGAAGAGGGCGCAGGGGCTGGCGGCGGCGCCGAGCAGCGACAGCAGCGTCGCCAGCGGCGCCGGCACGGCGAGGCCGGCCCAGGACCAGGCGACGCCCAGCACCGGCGCCACCACCAGCGGGTTCTTCAGGAGCGCCAGCGCCACGTCGCGGAGCGCGTGGAGGATGCCGCGGCCGCGGCTGCCGGTCAGCTCGAGCACCACCACGGCGAGGCCGACGCAGGCCACGCTCATGATCACGGTCGCCAGCGACGCCGGCGGCAGGCCGCGGGCCGGGCCGAAGGCGGCGGCGAAGAGCGGGATGCCCATATAGCCGGTGTTGGAGAAGCCGGCGTTCATGCCCTGCATCGTCGCCTCGCCGGCATCGGCGCGGTGGATCAGGGCGCCGAGCACGGTGCCGAGCAGCCACACGGCCAGGATGCCGCCGAGGAAGGCGCCGACGAAGTTGAGGTTGACGATCTCGGCGACCGGGGTGCGGGCCATCGCCAGGAACAGGAGCGCCGGCAGCGCGATCCAGTAGACGAAGCCGTTCAGCGCCTCCGACTGGGCCCGGCCGAGCAGCCGGATGCGCCCGGCGAAGACGCCGAGGAAGATGACGCCGAAGACCGGCAACGCCACGTCGATCACTGCCTGCATGGCGCCCCTCATGCCATGCCGGGCCGGGGCGGGGAAGGGCGGCGGGGAAAGGCTGGGTTGCAAAACAGCGTTCCGGGCGGCCGCGCCGGCCGGAACTGCCCTCGCCTTGACGCCCCGCGGCGTTCCGCGCCATATCCGGGGCGATCCTTCCCGCGACTCGCAGGCCAGCGGAGACTGCCATGACGACCGACGCCCACGGCGCCCTGATCTACACCATGGTGCTCGCCTCCGTGGCCGACAAGAACATGACCGACGCGGAGGTCGAGACGCTGTCGGAGATGGTGCGGTTCCTGCCGGTGTTCCGCGGTTTCGACATCGACCGCATCCCGGACCTGACCCGCGACTGCATCGAGCTGCTGCAGGAGGATGACGGCATCGACCGCGCCCTCGACATCATCGCCGGGACGCTGCCGGACCATCTGCGCGAGACCGCCTATGCCATCGCCTGCGATTCGATCGCCGCGGACGGCCGCGCCAGCCAGCCGGAGCTGCGCCTGCTGGAGCTGATGCGCGACAAGTTCCAGGTCGACCGGCTGGTGGCGTCGGCGATCGAGCGGGGGTCGCGCGCCCGGCACCGGAGTTTGTAACCGCGAGCGGCCGGGGGCCGCCGACGCCGCCGACAAAGGGGGAGGCTCATGCGCACGTCCGGCAGGTTCTGGGCCGCCGCGGCCCTGCTGGCCGCCGCGGGCGGCGCGGTGGCCCAGGAGCAGGCCGCCCCTGCGCCGCCCCCCGCTCCTGCCGAAGCCCCGGCCGCGACGATCCAGGTCGGCGGCGTCACCCTGACCGCCTGCCAGCCCGATTTCGGCGGCTTCTGCGGCCGGATCGACCGGCCGCTCGACCCCGCCGGCACGCTGCCCGGCGCGGTGGCGGTCGGCTTCGAATTCTACCCGCACCGCGATGCCGGCCAGCCGGCCGAGGGCGTGATCCTGGCCCAAGAAGGCGGGCCCGGCTATTCCTCCACCGGCACGCGCGAAGGCTATCTGCGGCTGTTCGAGCCGCTGCGCGACCGGCGCGACGTGCTGCTGGTCGACAAGCGCGGCACCGGCCTGTCCGACCCGATCGAGTGCCAGGCGCTGCAGGAGGCCGGCGAGTTCGTGCCCGCCGCGATCGCCGCCTGCGCCAGGCAGCTGGGGCCCGCCGCCTGGATGTACGGCACCGCGCCCGCGGCCGACGACGTGGCGGCGGTGCTGGACGCGCTGCGGATCGGCAAGGTCGACTATTACGGCGACAGCTACGGCACCTGGTTCGGCCAGGTCTTCGCCCAGCGCCACCCGGACCGGCTGCGCACCATCGTGCTGGACAGCGCCTATCCGACCATCGGCCTGTCGCCCTGGTTCGAGACCGAATGGGCGACGGCGCGCGACGGCTTCGAGCTGGCGTGCCGGCGCTCGCCCAGCTGCCGGGCGCTCGGCGGCCGGTCGCTCGACCGGATCGAGCGGCTGGCGGCGGCGCTGCGGGCCAAGCCGGGCAAGGCCGAGGCGCCGGACGGCGACGGCAACACCATCGGCATCGCGGTCGACGCCCCGACCCTGTTCCTGACCATGAACAGCGCCGGCGGCAGCCCGACCTTCTATCGCGAGCTGGACGCCGCGGCGCGCGCCTATCTGGATGCGGGCGACCCGGCGCCGCTGCACCGGCTGATGGCCGAGGCCTCGTCCTGGAACACGCCGGGCAGCGACCCGGCCGCCTTCTCCACCGCCCTCTACGTCGCCGTGGTGTGCAGCGACTATCCGCGGCTGTTCCGCGCCGACGCGTCGCGGGCCGAGCGGCGGCGCCAGCTGATGCGCGCCACGGCGCAGAAGCAGGCGACCGAGCGCGGGGTCTACGCCCCCTTCACCATCGCCGAGGTCGACGGCTCGCCGCACAAATGGGAGCGGCGCGATTTGTGCCTCGACTGGCCGGCGCCGCCGAAGGGTGTGGTTCCGGGCACCGCCGCCGACCCGAAGGTGCCGTTCCCGAACGTGCCGGTGCTGGTGCTGTCGGGCGACATCGACAGCGTCACCTCGCCGATCGAGGGGCTGGAGGCGGCGCGGCTGTTTCCGGACGCGACCTATGTGCCGGTGCGCAACGTGACCCACATCACCGCGATCACCGACCAGGCGATCTTCGTGCCGCCGAAGGGCGCCGACGCCACCGGCTGCGTCGCCCCGATCGTGCTGAACTTCGTGCGCTCGGGCGGCGATGCCGGCGACACCTCCTGCACCCAGCGGATCCGGCCGATCCGCACCGTGCCGGCCTTCGCGGCGAAGGCGGCCGACGTCGCCCCGGCTGGCGCCGTTGCCGGCAATGCAGCGACCGACGCCGATCTGCGCCTGGCCTCGGCGGCCGCGGAGACGGCGGGCGACGTGCTGGCGCGCTACTTCGTCAACTCGGGCGGCAGCGGCGTCGGGCTGCGCGGCGGTCGCTTCACCTTCGAGGCTTTCGACGCCGGCTATGCCTTCGCCCTCGACCGCGTGCGCTGGGCCGAGGACCTGGCCGTGTCCGGCACGATCCGCTGGGACCAGTCGACTGGCGACGTCACCGCCGAGCTGACACTGGAGGGCGCGGCCACCGGCACGCTGACGCTGGCCTGGAACGACCGCGACACCGACGCCATGGCCCGCATCACGGGAACGATCGACGGGCGGACTGTGGCGGCGGAGCGGATTGCGCCTTAGGCGCTCAGGCCTCTCTTGCTGTCATTGCCGGGCTTGACCCGGCAATCCAGGGGCCACCCAGAGCAGCCCCGACATTCTCTGGATGCCCGGGTCAAGCCCGGGCATGACAGTTGGGGGTTTGAATCGCGGGTTCAGAAGTACTGCGCCAGATTCTCCCGGATCCGGTCCAGCACCGGCCGCTCCCGGTCCGGCATCTCGAAGCGGTGGCCGGTGATGGTCTCGCAGGCGCGGACATAGACCTGCGCGGTGGCGCGGATCACCTCGGCCGGGATCTCCGGGATCGGGTCCTTGTACGGGTCGCAGCGCGCCGCCACCCAGCTGCGGACGAAATCCTTGTCGAAGCTGTCCGGCCGCTCGCCGCGGGCGAAGCGGTCCTCGTAGCTGTCCGCCAGCCAGTAGCGGCTGCTGTCCGGGGTGTGGATCTCGTCGGCCAGGACGATGCGGCCCTCGGCGTCGGTGCCGAACTCGTACTTCGTGTCGACCAGGATCAGCCCGTGCCGGGCGGCGATCTGCTGGCCGCGGGCGAACAGCGCGAAGGCATAGTCGCTGAGCTGCTGCCATTGCGCCGCGGTCAGCAGGCCCTGGCTGACGATCTCCTCCGGCGTCAGCGGCTCGTCATGGCCGCCGTCGAAGGCCTTGCTGGTCGGGGTGATGATCGGCTGCGGCAGCTTCTGGTTGTCGCGCAGCCCGTCGGGCAGCTGGATGCCGTACATCCGGCGCTGGCCGGCCTTGTAGAGCGTCAGGATCGAGGTGCCGGTGGTGCCGGCGAGATAGTCGCGGACCACGATCTCGACCGGCAGGATGTCGAGCCTGCGGCCGACCACGACATTCGGGTCGGGATAGTCCAGGACATGGTTCGGGCAGATGTCGCGCGTCTCTTCGAACCAGAAGCGCGCGGTCTGGGTCAGCACCTGGCCCTTCAGCGGGATGATCGCGAGGATCCGGTCGAAGGCGCTGATCCGGTCGGTGGCGATGATGATGCGCCGCCCGTCCGGCAGATCGTAGTTGTCGCGCACCTTGCCGCGGTAATGGGCCGGCAGCTCCGGGATCGTCGCATCGGCGAGCACCGGATAGGGGCGATCGTCCAGGGCCGTGAAATCCATGGGTCTCGTTCCATCGGGAAGGTCGGCGAAATCTTTAACGCGGCCGGGTTCCGCATACACCCGAAATCGGGCAGTCTGGATCGGTGCCGACCTGAGCGGTGCCCAGCGAGACGAGCGGAGGGCACGATGGCGCATTCCCCCAGGCGGCTGCTGCTGAAGCTGAGCGGCGGCGCCATGGCCGGCGCGGACGGGTCGATCTTCGGCGCCGCCGCGATCGACCACATCGTCGGCGAGATCCTGGCGGTGCACGAGTTGGGCATCCAGATCGCCGTGGTGATCGGCGGCGGCAACGTGTTCCGCGGCCGCGTCTCCGACGCCTGGCACATCGAGCGGGCGGAGGCCGACAACATCGGCATGCTGGGCACCATGGTCAATGCGGTGATGCTGCGCGCGGCGCTGACCGCGCGGTCCGCCGAGGTGCGGGTGATGAGCGCGGTGCCGATCCCGTCGATGGCCGAGCCCTATATCCGGCTGCGGGCCGACCGGCACCTGGCCAAGGGCGCCATCGTCGTCCTGGCCGGCGGCAACGGCCAGCCCTATGTCACCACCGACTACCCGGCGGTGCAGCGGGCGATCGAGCTGCGCTGCGATGCGGTGCTGGCGGCCAAGGACGGGGTCGACGGCGTGTTCACCGCCGATCCCCGGACCGACCCGGCCGCGCGCAAATACGCCAGCCTGGCCTTCGCCGACGCGATCGCGCAGGAGCTGCGGGTGATGGACCAGTCGGCGATCCTGCTGGCGCGCGACCACGGGCTGCCGCTGCACGTCTTCGCCTTCGACCGGCCGGGCGCGATGCAGCGGATCTGCCGCGGCGAGCCGATCGGGACGCTGATCGCTCCCGGCGCGGCCACGGTGCTGGCAGACTGCTGAGCCCATAATCCGGCACAATTGTCACCTCCCATTCGGGAGATTGACGGCCCCTGGCCCGCTCCCGATCCTGATCGGCAGTGATCCGAGGTCGGGACCGCCGCGGCGACCGCTCGGCTGGCTGGAGATGCTTTGCATGTTCGTGGAAACGATCAGGGAAGAGGACGCGACCGGCGAGGTCGCTGAGTCCTATGCGGCGGACCGGGCGCGGCTCGGCTTCGTCATGTCGGCCACGACCTGCTGGACCGCGCGGCCCGACCTGCTGCCGGCCTGGGAGGCGTTCTACGCCCAGGTGAAGGCCAGCTTCTCCCTGTCGCCGCGCGACTGGCGGCTGATCACCTTCATCGCCGCCAAGCAGGTGCCGTCGACCTACTGCTCGATGGTCTATGGCAGGATGCTGGTGGACGACCTGGGATCGCGGGACAAGGTGCTGGCGGTGCAGGCCGATTTCCGGACCGCCGGGCTCGGCGAGCGCGACACCGCCATGCTGGCCTATGCCGACGCCGTGGCCCGCGATGCCTCGCGCATCACCCGGCAGGACGTCGACGCGCTGCGGGCCGCCGGCTTCCGCGACGTGCAGATTGCCGACATCGCGCTGTGCGCTTCGCTGCGCTGCTTCATGGCCCGGTTCTTCGACGCCACCGGCGCCGGGCCCGAGGCCGCCTTCATCGACCCGGACGGCTTCGCCATCGCGCTCGCCGTCGGGCGCAAACCCTCGTAACCCAGGAGGCCCCCATGACGACATCGGTCAAGGAGCTGCTGGCCGCCGCCAACGCCGCGGTGCCGAGAGTCACCCGCGAGGAGGCGGCGGCGCTGATCCAGGGCGGCGCCCTGGTGGTCGACGTGCGCGACGCGCCGGAGCTGAAAGCAGGCAAGATCGCGGGCGCCACGCATGTCTCCCGCGGCATGCTGGAGTTCCGCGCCGACCCGGAGTCGCCGTATCACGACCCGGCCTTCCGCCGCGACCGGACGGTGATCCTGTACTGCGCCTCCGGCGGCCGGTCGGCCCTGGCCGGCAAGGCGCTGCAGGATCTCGGCTACACCGACGTCCGCAACCTCGGCGCCTTCAAGGACTGGGCCGAGGCCGGCGGGGCGGTGGAGGCGGTTGCGGACAAGGGGTGAGGCCGTCCTCACAGCCAGAGCGCGTTGCCTCTCCCGCCTGGCGGGAGAGAGCGGCAACGCGAG